>JAPOSK010000474.1 GCA_026709725.1 Paracoccaceae bacterium
TAGCGAGCCCTGTAGTTGCTTGCGTTCGGAATTGCGGTCCAAGCCAGGGTTATCTGCCCATCGCCCGCCGAGGCGGTTGGGGCGGGAGTGGCAAGTTGTGTCGGCGTTATTGGGGCGGCCGAGAATGTAATCGTGTGCGTGTCTGTGGCGGTGTCCGTGCCGCTGGCGACAGTTGTGCCATCCCCCGTTGCCGTGGTCGTGATGGTTACAACGGCATCGCTCACGCTCGTTTTGCGGATGACAACATTGGCTCCCGTTGTGCTGCCAACGATGCTCGCGCCCGCCCCCGTCACAGACCATGCTTGCGTAATTGCACCGCGCCTCGTGCCGCCAAGCGTCCGCCCGAGCGTAACATCCGTGCCGACAGTGCCCGTGGTTGCGCCGGTGATCGTTACTGTGCCGGCTTCGGGATTGGGCAGCATCGGAGGCGGTGTGGTATCGGCCGTAACGCCGTCTGTAATCGTTAATGTGGCCGCCTGTGCGCTGCTGGCCAGCCCTTCTTGGAATGTCGTGTACGCGGCCCGCCTTGCCGCAACAATCGGGAACCGGTAGGGTTCAGAGGAATCCAGGGGGCTTACATCGTCCGCGATGCTTAGCTCCCAAGAATTGGTTCCATCGTTCAGCCGGATCCAGCCAGTGGCCTCAAAGTCACTGGATATGTCTTGTTGCGTCGCAAATGCGTTGCTTGTGCCATCATTGTTATCCTCGAAGTGCAACACGACAACATAAGCATTGTTTCCAGTGGTTTCTTCACGCAGTGCCACAGCGGAGAGCCAAGCGTCTTCTCCATTATGCTCAAGCCAAGCGGGTACTTTCGGCCTTTCATCGGCAACCGCGGCTCCCCATTCCCAAATCTTAACTCCGGCGCGGTCTTCGTAACGCGCAGCCGGCAAAGTCACCTGCCATGTGCGGGTGTTCGGGAAAGTTCTTGCCGGAGGCGGGGGTGGAGGGGGAGGCGCGGGAGCCGGGACCCTGTTAACGACAGCTTGCGAGGCAAAGCTCGCCATATCGTTGCCGGCTTCGTCTTGCAGCGGATTGCTGCTTGGAGCCGTATAGCTGACGGTGATGGTCTGGCCGTTGGTGAGCGCCGTGGTAAGGGTGAGCACGATGCTGTTTGTGCTAACGACAACCCTAGTGACAACGTTGCGACTGCCACCCGCTTGCACATTGAAAGCGCCGACAGCGGGTGTTGAATTGCCATCCAGCCGCTCGCTTGCCGTCAGCGTAATGGTCGCGCCGTCGGTGCTTGAGTTGGCTAGGGCGATTGTCGGGGCGGTTGTATCGGCGGTTGCGGCATCGTCGAATGTTAGCGTGACAGTTGCGCTGCTCGGGGCGTTGGTGAGCGCGGTGTAGATAGCCGAGTTGCCGGTGAATTCGTAGGGCGAATCTGTATCGCCAGAGCTTTTATCAACCGTGTAATCGGTGCTTGTTCCAGAGGCTGTGATGGTGATAACAAAGCTGCCAGCCGTTTCCCAATCGCTGTTCAGGTCGTAACTCTGGCGGTTCGCCGCACCGACTGTTGTTGCAAATATCTGAATGGTCAAACGACCAGCACTGCTGATTGTGAGGCTGCGGACATAGCCCGTGACAGTCCCAGACATCAGGCTGGCGGGTATCACATCGACGGCTGGAACAACCTGGTCGTTGCCCACACCACTCTGATACGCCCGCCCGGTTTCCCCTCCAAGGTCGCCGAGGTAGATTGGGATTGGAACAGTACGGGAGGCCATTGCCGACCACCTAGGACTGTGGCCTGTTGTCGGCTGTTACTGTCGCCGTGCCCTGCCCCGTGGCTGTCGGACGGCCTGAAACAACACGGGTGGTTGCGTTAAATGTCACTCCGTTTGGCAACCCGACGATACTGTATCGGGGGTCGGGAACACCACCCGCATCTGGAATAGTGAAAGGCGTAATGTCTTCGTTGACAACAAAAGTCTGAGCGGGACCAACATCTGTTGGAAACTCGGGCGGAGACGGGTAATGTTCATAAACTTCAATGCCCAAGCCATTAACAAGGAATTGATGCTCGGAGACATAAACAAAACCGTTATCAATGGCTATGCCGTTTTTGGTTCCACTCTGAAGTGAAAAATCTCTAGAAGCGCGCCTGATGGCTCCTGTTGGCACTATCTCATAAACCCGAACACTGCCAACTTGACTTGCCCCATTCAGAACCGTATTTCCGAAATAGCCGGTATAGAGATTCGGATTTACATTATTGAACTCGTGTTCTGCCGGAGCTATGTAAGCAAGACCCAACCGATCTATCTCCAAGCCGGCTGCCACATCTATTGTGTCCCTATATCTGGTGCCTCCGGCGGTCGTAACTCGCTGAGAAAGTCTTCTGTTCTGAAAAACCCAATCGCGGGTTGTCGCTCTTGTGGCACCATCTTCCGCCAAAGTATAAGCGTAGAAAGTACCATCTAGATCGCCTATATAGGCAATTCCTTCATATATGGCTAAACAACTCGGGTCGCTATTTCCGACATCAAGGTTCCATTCCCTTGCCGTAACCCTGTTCCCCCCAGTTGAAGTTAATTCGAATACAAACACTTTCGGAGCATTCGAATTGTCAGAATCCGCACCAACAACATAAAGAAACCCCCCATCGATATCCATGGCGGCGTAATCGCGGTTTCCAGGGGGATCAATTCTTCTGTAATTGCTCGGGAGAACAAAATCTCTTGCGCTGACTCTTGTGGCTCCCGTGGAAGAAAGCTGAAAAACAATTATCTGCCTTGTAAAAGGCTGAGTCGTTTGAGTATCTAGGCCATACAAAAAGCCGTCAATACCAATACTGTATATCGTAAAGTTACCCGATATATCAACATTGAAAGACCTGCCCGCAATGTAATCACCGTAAGCCATTAGTTTGCATTCCTCCCGTGAATTGAGATATCCAATTCACCTATCGCATCTGTGTCGCGTGTGCGCCACACTTCCAGGTTCCCGCTAATCAGCAAGCCGTCCAAGTCCCATGACAGAAACCGCCCTTGAACGCTGCCAAGCTCGCGCCATATGCCCTCAGCTCGGCTTGGCGGGGTAAAATGCATCTTGCAAGATACGCGCTCCTGCAAAATACCGATAAGGTTGCCAGCCGTTTGCGAGCGGTCCTGCCCGTCAAACGATGTGCCCCCGCGAACCCTGTATGGCTCGGGGATGCTAAGTATGTTGTCGCCAATGATTAACTGCCTGACCGTAATGTTTGCGCCGGAAAACTCAATTAGCCAGTAATCGTTGTTCTGCTCGTTGGTGTTGCTTGGCCTGAACTTAAAAGTCGTTGTCGTTCGTAGATCAATGGTTTCATCTTCCCGCACTTGATCGCCGCTGCTGAAACGGCGAATGCGAACTTGTGTCGCGGTAACGCCAAAGCCACTGATTTCATCCACATCGTGGCTTGCCCGCACCGCGGAAGTCAGTGTGTAGCGCACCGAGAAGCCACCTTGGTCGGTGGTTGCCCCCGCGCTTCCGGCCAGCATCCGGTAGCGATTTACAAAGCGCACAAAGCGAAAGTAAAAAGTGTTCTCAAGCGCGGCGTAGTAATTTGTTGATCCGGCAGAAACGACAGGGCTTGCGATAATCTGAAACACGCGAAAACCATCACTCACAAGAGCACCGACCGTTGTTGTCAGCAAAGTTCCCGTATAGCGAAATTGCGCCGTTGCCGCGTTGTTTGTGTCGGTAAGGTCCGTTGCCCCGGCATCGCCTTGCAAATTGGAAAATTGCAGATTGGTGGATACTTGCGCAAAACGGGCGTTTCCTGTCGGTGACGGGGGTGTTCCAATATCGCCATCCCCCATGCTGCCCGCCGTTGTGCATCGCCATAACTGCCCGCGAAAGATAAACAAGTCTCCTGTGTTTGCGATAGGTTGAAACAACTGCGCCTCTTCCCCATCAACGCCACTTCGCCCGCCCCACACATGGGCGTTCTGAATGTGCGTGAAATTGTAGGTGTTGCCAAAAAATGGCAACTGCTCACTCGCCACAATGGTCATTACACACTCCCCGTGTTAACGGCGGTTTGAGAAGTTGCGGACGCGCTAATGCGGGTATCGTCGCGTATTTCCATCAACACTTCTTTCAATTCGGTAAGCGCGTGTCCAAACCCCCTGTGCGACAGCGCGGCTTCCCCATGAAGGGCAATTCCGCCGCCTTCCAGGGTATTGTTTTCTGCAATGTTTCTTTTTCTCAAGTTTTCGTAATGGGCTATTTGCGCCAAAACCTGCTCTTCACTCAAACTATCAAAGCGTCCCTCGTAGGGATTGAAATCAGAATGGCCAGCCGTCCTGAAAGCCCCCGCCAAACTTGCTGAACTTCCCGCCTCCGCCGCCGCATCCGCAAACTTCTTTTCTTCTTCAGCCGCTCGTCTTGCTTCACTTGCGGCCCACCACTTGTTCATGCTCTCCACAACCATCATGTTCACTTCTTTGTTCTTCTTTATCTCTTCAACTTGCTCTTCTGCCACCATCTTTAGGCTTTCAATCAATTCGTTCCCTTTGGCCGCTTCCAAATTACCCTTAACAACTTCTTCGGCAACCATGCGCTCCAAAGTGGACACGAGGCTGTCCCGGTTGCTCACCAGCATTTCATACAACGGCGAACCTGTATCTAAATTGGCAATAATATCATCCAGCCCCGTAAGCTGCAACTTGCCTTGTTCAAACAAGTGGTCAAAACTGTTCAGGCGTTCTTGTTCCGCCCTCGCTTCTTCTTCCAACAGTTTGACTTGCGGGGCAAACACGCTTTCAAGCGCCTTGCCAAACCCGGAAAGCGCATCTTGCGCCGTGCGCCCAACGCGCCCGTCTTCATGCGACAGGCCAAGGAAGTCGCCAACCCCGTGGC
>JAPOSK010000295.1 GCA_026709725.1 Paracoccaceae bacterium
CCAAGGTCACGTCACCACCAAACACAGTTTGCCTCCCTCATCATATTCTCCCCGGGCTCCATTCCGGTCCCCATGACCATCCACATGTCATCAAAGCCCGCTCCCACAATACTGATATCTGAATATTCATGCATGATAAATGGCACAATCACAACACAACCCAATCCGGTCAATCTCTCGCAGACAGGATGTGAATCGCTCCATCCGCAGGACGGCATCAGGCATGCTGCACCCCGGATCACGCGAGACAACCCCCCTTGATCGGCCATGATCTTCTCAAGTTCGCGGCTGGTTTCTGAAACATGTCCCATGTGACCCCTCCGGTATGTGGTGCAGGCTATTCCCATGTCCGATGCTGGCGGGTGCAAGATGACCGAACCGTTGGAGAGATCAGGCCGCCTTGACCAGTGATGGACGGTCAGAATGGTTCCGGGTGGAATGCCCGACCAGCAGATCCGGGACATCGCGGATGTTTCACGAACCGATCACCCCCGAATCTGGCTGGCCGTAAACGACATGACAGACGGCCCCAGCGCGGACGTTCGCAACACATCGCTGGCTGCTGATCCTCTTGATATGTCCGTCAATCCCCCGATCCTTTGGTTTATGGATGCCGGGAGCCCTGATCGTGACGTGTATGAACGGATCGCCGGCCCGGAAGAGAGGATCAATACGATGCAGGCCAGGTCTGAGAGTGCGCCGGATCGCAACAATGCTGCCCTGCACGCCTGCGGCCTGCAACGCGCTGGGGCAGACACGCTCAGCCCTGGCCCCGTCATCACCCGTACCTGCCCTCTCGCAGAGATGGGCCCGCAGTCACGGGCACCGGTCACAGATGGCAGGACCGCTGCCCCAGTGATCGCGTGCGTGGCAGAGGTCTGGAGTCAACAGTGTGCTGTTGGAAGGTCGGGGATACTGCATTCATAGGGGGCCGGGGCAGTTGATGATGTGTGGCTGATTGGGTATTGCGCCGGGGATGGGATATGTATTGGGGTTTCCTTGCCATGATTCGTGGTTCAATGACTGCAATTGTCACACCGTTCAGCGATGGTGAGATTCATCATGCGGGTCTTGATGCCTTCGTTGAATGGCAGATCAGCGAGGGGACCAGCGGCCTGGTTCCGGTCGGAACGACGGGAGAAAGCCCGACGCTGAGCCATGAAGAGCATGTCAGGGTTGTCCGTCGTGTCGTCGAGGTCACAGATGGGCGTGTT
Organism: Paracoccaceae bacterium; assembly: GCA_026709725.1. GTDB lineage: Bacteria > Pseudomonadota > Alphaproteobacteria > Rhodobacterales > Rhodobacteraceae > MPNP01. The sequence goes on from JAPOSK010000295.1 coordinate 1,215, forward strand.
CCGGTCATCGCCGGGTCGGGGTCGAACGCGACGCGCGAAGCAATTGATCTCACCCGGGCTGTTGAGGATGCGGGGGCTGATGCTGCTCTTGTGGTGACGCCCTATTACAACAAACCGAACCCGGATGGGTTGCATGCTCATTTCAAGGCGATCCATGATGAGACGGGGATCCCGATCATAATTTACAATATCCCAAGCCGCTCTGTCATCGACATGACACCGGAGACCATGGGGCGTCTGGCGGAGTTGCCACGGATTGTCGGTGTGAAGGATGCCACCGGTGATGTGGCGCGGGTCTCAATGCAGCGTACGAGCTGTGGTGTGGATTTCGTGCAATTGTCCGGAGAGGATGCCTCCGCACTCGGATTCAACGTGCATGGAGGCCGGGGATGCATATCGGTGACAGCCAATGTGGCACCGCGGCTCTGCCGGGAGTTTCAGAACGCAACACTGGAAGGTGATTTTGGCAAGGCTCTGGTGTTGCAGGATCGTTTGATGCCGTTGCACCGGGCGATCTTTCTGGAGCCCGGGGTGGCGGGGGCAAAATATGGCCTCTCGCTCCTCGGCAAATGCCGGAACGAGGTGCGTCTGCCATTGGTGCCGGTCAGTCCGCCGACCGAGACTGCGATCAGGGCGGCAATGGATCATGCCGGGCTGATTGCCTGAGGGTCAGAGACAGGCCGGATTTTGTTGATGGTGAATGAAGGCTGGAGACATGGCAAAACATCGGGAGAACCCGAACTACAAGGTCATCGCTGTCAATCGGCGGGCGCGGTATGACTATGCGATTGAGGATGCACTGGATTGCGGCATCGTCCTTGCGGGAAGTGAGGTCAAGTCGCTCAGAACTGCCAGGGCATCAATTGCCGAGAGCTACGCAAATGTCGAGGGGCAGGAATTGTGGTTGATCAACAGTTATATTGCTCCCTATGAGCGGGCCGGCACCTTTGGGCACGAGGAAAGGCGGAGGCGGAAGCTGCTGGTCAGCAAGCGTGAACTGGGAAAACTGTGGAACGCAACGCAGAGAGAGGGAATGACGCTGGTGCCGCTGTCTCTCTATTTTGACCATCGCGGGATGGCGAAGTTGAAGCTCGGTGTTGCGAAGGGCCGGAAGCGCACCGACAAGCGGCAACATATCCAGCGCCGGGACTGGTCGCGTGAACAGGCCAGGTTACTGAAGCAGAATGCGACCTGAAGTGTCCGTTGAGAGCGGCTCCCTGAGGTCTTTGTCGGGAGAATGCACCATGTGCGATGATACAGGGACTCTCGTCTCGACCGAGTGGCTGGCAGATCATGTGCATGATCCTGATCTCCGGATTCTTGACGGATCGTGGTATCTCCCGGATGATCGGCGGGATTGTCTGGCTGAATATTCCAGGCATCATATTCCGGGGGCTCAGTTTTTCGACATTGATGACATTGCGGACACGAAATCCGATCTGCCGCATATGGTGCCGCCAGTTGATGTCTTCACTTCCAAAGTCCGGTCGATGGGAATCAGCAATGGCCATCAGGTCATTGTGTATGACACGGCGGGTTTGCTGTCGGCAGCCCGTGTGTGGTGGCTGTTCCGCCTGATGGGGCACGATCATGTTGCTGTTCTGAATGGAGGGTTGCGCAAGTGGTTCCGGGAAAACCGTCCGGTTGATGACCTGCCCGCACGCTATCAGGACAGGCATTTTACTGTCAGACGCCGGTCCTGTTTCCTGAGCACCATTGACGATGTTCGACAGGCCTCAGATACGTGCCGGTCCGTTATCGTTGATGCCCGCCCTGCAGGACGTTTCAATGGCACAGCACCCGAGCCGCGCGATATCCCCTCAGGCAGCATTCCGGGATCGCGGAACCTGCCCTTTGGGAATCTCCTGAACGAAGATGGAACCATGAAACCAGGGCCGGAACTTGTCGGGGCGTTCAGGCAGGAAGGTGTTGATCTCAACCAACCCATCATCACAACATGCGGTTCAGGTGTGACGGCAGCAATTCTCTCCCTCGCACTCAAAGTTATTGGTCATCAGTGCCATTCGCTCTATGATGGCGCATGGGTGGAGTGGGCTGAAGCCAATAGGGTTTAGACAGTTCAATCCGAAGGGCGCGCCCGTGGCCCCGGGAATGCCATGGGGAATTTTTATGTCCAGGCGGATCAGTGCGCGCACTGATCACGCCCGCATCGCAAGTGAGAAGAGACATGTTTGAATCGATAAGGCCGCAGAATCCCGACAAGATCATCATGCTGATCAAGCAGTTCAGGGATGATCCCCGTGAGCAGAAGATCGATCTCGGGGTTGGCGTCTACCGGAATGCCGATGGGGTGACTCCGGTCATGAAGGCCGTCAAGGATGCAGAGCACCAGTTGTGGCTGGAACAGGAGACCAAGGCCTATACGGCCCTGGCCGGTGATCCCGGGTATCATGCAGCCATGCGATCCCTGGTGCTTGGAGATGCGGTCGATGAGGACCGAATTGCAGCCCTGCACACGCCGGGAGGAACCGGAGCCGTCCGCAATGCCTTTGAAGTCGTGAGACTGACCTCGCCCGACCGCACGGTGTGGGTCTCAAAACCAAGCTGGCCCAATCATCTCTCAATGCTGGACTTCCTTGCCCTCCCAAGAGCCGAATACCGGTATTTTGACAGCGAAACCCGCTCTGTCAATTTTGCTGCCATGATGGACGATCTCAGCCAGGCTGAAGACGGTGATGCCATTGTTCTGCATGGATGCTGCCATAACCCCACTGGCGCAGATCTCAGTTCCGTCGAATGGGATGAGCTGGGCGCGTTTCTGATCAATCGTGGGGTCGTGCCCATTATCGATATTGCCTATCAGGGATTTGGTGATGGAATTGCAGAGGATGTCATCGGCCTGCGGTCATTTGCCGGATCGTTTCCCGAGATGCTGATCGCAGCAAGCTGCTCAAAAAACTTTGGTCTCTACCGTGAACGAACAGGGATCCTGCTGGCCATTGCCAGGGACAGCAGGACGCGCAACACAACCCAGTCCCTGCTTGCGCATCTGAACCGACAGAATATCTCCTTTCCACCCGATCATGGCTCTCGGCTTGTCACCATGATCCTGCAGAATGATGCGCTCAGGACAAGCTGGCAGGACGAACTCAATGCCATCAACGCAACGCTCAGGGATAACCGTGCCCGGCTTGCCGAAGAGCTCCGCAGACGCTCCAGCTCCGACAGATTCGGCTTTATCTCGTCACACAAGGGGATGTTTTCACTTCTCGGTGCCAGCGAAGACCAGGTGGAACTCATGAAGAAACGCCATGGAATCTACCTGGTCAGTGACAGTCGGATCAATGTCGCGGGATTGACCGATGGAAACATCCCGAAAATGGCAGAGGCCATGCTTGATGTGGGGATGTGACCCCGGGGATGACCCATTCATATCGTTGGTGCACCTCCGGCCAGCCATCTGCGTGGTCTCTTGGTGCAACATATGCGGATACTTCAGGCAGGCCCCATTCAGAAACCATGAGGCCGGATTTCACCAAATTTTGTAAACATTTTCTCTTGCGGGTGGGCGTGATCCCCCCACGGCGGACCCGGAACTCTGCACGTCCCTGATAACAGGTGATCCGCCAACATCGCCCCGGGCCCGCATCACACCGGGCCCCGAT
>JAPOSK010000172.1 GCA_026709725.1 Paracoccaceae bacterium
GGAGTTTCGAGCAGCGGGCATGGATGCTGGAGCAACGCGGGGCGATAGCTGGGCTTGCCCTCTACCCTCAAAATCTGCTTGCATCGTATCAACTCGCAATCTCGCGTCAGAAGGCCACGATTTCGATGCCACAGGTTGCTCGGGCCCGTGGGGATAATACGGGAATTTCCGTGAGCGGCACCGGCACGATCGGACCGGTTGATATCCGATTGACAGCGGACCGCGGTTCATCGAAATTCTCAACGACAAGAGTGTTGCCGGAGACCAGTGCAACGCGGACGCTGGAGGGGCGGCTCCGGCACAAGAGCACTGGCATGAGTGCCGATGTCATGGTTCCGCTTTCTCTTGCAGGGATTGCGATCACACCGCGATTGGGATTGAAGCGGACCCGTGTCAAGAGCGAGGGCTACACGGAACACGGTCAGGATGATCTGGCATTGACTGTCGAACCCTCATCCATGACCCTGAAGCAGATTATGGCGGGCAGTGATGTCACCTTCCCGGCATTTCGACTTGGAAGCGTTGAAGCCGGGGCGACATTGCGACTGATGATGATCAGAAACCGGAATGGGCAGGCACGGCTCAACTCCTCTCTGGCAGAACCGGAAACGGGTTTTATGACAATGACGCAGTTTCCGGAGCGGGAGACCAGAATTGGCTTGGGTTTGACATTTTCCGGACATGATCAGCGGTTGCAGGGCCATTTGGGCGTTGTTTATTCGCGGAGCGGTGGCGGAGGGAGTACCCGTGCGCTACAGCTCGCGACAAGCTACAGTTTCTGAAATGGCGGCCGGTGGCCATCGGCGCTGTCATATGATGGCGACAGCAGTCCACGGGACATTCCGGAGAGAGACCGGCCCCGGATGCGGTGGCTCCTGATGCGTGCGATCGTTGGGATCATCGGGAACAACTACCTGATTGATGACGAGTATCCCGTTTCTGCAACGGGGCATATGAATTGCGATGCGATTGCCGGTGTCACCGGCGCAATTCCGCTGATCCTGCCAAGCAATCCCGACTATGCAACACCGCTGCAACTGACCGCGATCTGCGACGGCTTTCTTTTCACCGGGGGGCGACCGAATATCCATCCGGAAGAATATGGCGAAGAGGCAACAGAATCGCATGGGGATTTCGACCGTCCCCGGGACAGGGTCGTTCTGCCGCTGATCCGCCACTGTGTTGAGCGGGGACAGCCGATATTGGGGATTTGCAGGGGTTTTCAGGAATTTAATGTGGCGATGGGCGGATCCCTGCATCCCGAAATCCGCACGTTGCCGGGACGGATGAATCATCGCATGCCGCCGGATGGCACGCTTGAGGAAAAATTTGCCCTCCGACATACGGTGAGACTGTCGACGGAAAGCGTCTTCACCCGAATCTTTGGAGAGACCGTTGTGCACGTCAATTCCCTGCATGGCCAGGGGATCAAGATGACCGGCAAGCGCGTCCGCGTTGACGGTCTCGCCGAGGATGGCACACCGGAAGCGCTCTCAATCAGGGGAGCGGCGGGTTTTGCACTCGCCGTTCAATGGCACCCGGAATTCCGCGCTGACAGGGATCCGGTCTCAATCAGCCTGTTTCGTGCGTTTGGTGATGCGCTGACGGCCTGGCAGGAGAACATGAAATCCCCGGCACCGCCGGCACCCGACGACGCACCACCCAGTCCATGACCCCTGGCTTCAACCCATGACGATGGAAAAGACAAAGCCCGTGGACAAGCACTATCGCGGTGCCAGCGGGATGTGGGAAGCGGTCATTGGCCTTGAGGTTCATGCCCAGGTGGCATCGAATGCCAAACTCTTTTCAACAGCCTCGACGGAATTTGGTGCGGAGCCAAATATGAATGTTGATCTTGTTGATGCGGCCATGCCGGGAATGCTGCCCGTCCTGAACACCTATTGCGTTGAACAGGCCGTTCGAACCGGGTTGGGTGTCGGGGCCGAGATCAACCTCCGTTCACAATTCGATCGCAAAAACTATTTTTATCCTGACCTGCCACAGGGCTATCAGATCTCGCAACTCTATCACCCGATTGTCGGCGAGGGGGAAATCCTTGTCGAGATTGAACCGGGGGTTGGGCGGACGGTTCGAATTGAACACATTCATCTTGAGCAGGATGCCGGCAAGTCCCTGCATGATATGCATCCCGGCCTGTCCATGGTCGATCTCAACCGGTCCGGCATCGCTCTCATGGAAATTGTCACATACCCCGATATCCGGAGCCCTGAGGAAGCCGCGGCCACAATCCTCAAACTTCGCCAGATCATGCGGTATCTTGGAACCTGTGATGGCAATATGCAAAACGGCAATCTGCGCGCAGATGTCAATGTCTCGGTCCGTCCGGTCGAGACAGGCGGGTACGGCACACGGTGTGAAATCAAGAACATGAACTCAACCCGGTTCATCCAGCAGGCCATCACCTGCGAGGTCGAACGGCAGATTGGCGTTATTGAGGATGGCGGCTGTGTGGTGCAGGAGACCCGTTTGTTTGACCCGGACACGGGGTCAACCCGCTCAATGCGATCCAAGGAGGAAGCGCATGACTATCGGTATTTCCCCTGCCCTGATCTCCTGCCGCTTGTGCTTGAGAAGGACTGGGTCGAGACAATTCGAAAGGCCCTTCCCGAACTTCCGGATGCCCGGAAGGAGCGATTGGTCACAGAGTACGGAATCACGGCCTATGATGCCGCGGTGCTGACAGCTGAGCAGGAGTCGGCTGACTTCTTCGAATCTGTGGCTCGGGGGCGGCAGGGAAAACTGGCAGCCAACTGGGTCATCAATGAACTCTTCGGTCGATTGAACAGGGAAAGTCTTGACCTTGATGAGGCACCTGTCAGCGCTGATCAGCTGGGTGAACTGCTGGATCATGTCATTGATCGGACAATCTCCAGCAAAATTGCCAAGGATGTGTTTAATCGCCTCTGGACCGAAGGTGGTTGTGCAGGGGACATTGTCAGGGATCACAATCTTGCCCAGGTCACTGACATTGATTCCATCCGGGCACTGGTCGACACGGTGTTTGCCCAGAATCCCGAACAGGTCAGAAAGGCGCAGAAAAATCCCAGGGTCGCCGGATTCCTCGTCGGTCAGACCCTGAAAGCGTCCGGCGGCAAGGCAAATCCCGAAGTGGTCAACAGCATCATCCTCGAGCGTCTCGGTTTATGAGGGGCGATCTGGTCGGCGCGGGGGCGTTGTGTGCACGTTCAGGAGCCATCAGTTGCAGTCAACTCAAGGGCAAGGGCATGAATCGTGTCCATGGGCGCAGGTGTGAGGGCCTCATGGACCAGGCGATGGCGGGCAATGCGACCCAGCCCATTGAATCTGCTGGCTGTCAGGCGGATACGAAAATGTGAATTGCCGGTTCCGTCCCAGCCTGCATGACCCTGGTGCAGGTGACTTTCATTGATGATCTCAATGTGCTCGGGTTGCAATGAGTCAACAATTTTTCTATGAATTTCGTCCTTGATACTCACCGGTCATACCCCTAGATGCCGGTGTATGTATTCCAGACCGGCAAGCCTATAAATCACCACAAGATCCCGAAGTTCCATGACAGCCAAAAGTCCATTTGAGTTCGATATATCGGTATCGGCTGACAAGTTGAAGCGGTCCGGGGTCCGGGGTGGGGCCAGTCGGCCAGGCAGGCGAAAAAATTCAGGGACCTGTGATCATCCCGGCTGCAAACAGGAAGCGTGCTACCGTGCTCCGAATATTCCAGGACAAACCGAGGGAATACGATGGCTCTGTCAGGGGCATATTGAAGAATACAATCGCAAGTGGAACTGGTTCAACGAGCGACGCGAGCGTTGTGTTGACGAGACATCCGATGAGGTCGACACAAGCTATCAGGGGGGCGGTGTTCATCGTTTGCGGGTTCACGGCTGGTCCTGTGCCTCAGCCCGGACAGCACGGCTGAGCTCTGTGGAACTGCGCGCCCTGCGTGTCCTCAATCTTAGTCAGAATTCCACCATGGTCGAAATCAGGCGCGAGTACCGATCACTGGTCAAGGATTTGCACCCGGACAACAATCAGGGCGACCGGAGTGATGAGGGGCGGTTGAAAGAGGTCGTGCAGGCCTGGAATATTTTGCGCAACAGCCGAAACATCCCCGATCGGACCGGTGGGTAGAACGCACGGAACAGATTGTCTGCGAGCCGCCGGAGACGCCCGTATCACGCCGGCGGATACGGGGAGGATGACCGGCTCATGTGTCAGGAGATTGAACTATGCAAGGGGACCATGACATGGAGGAGGGGCAACCAACCCGCCCCATCGCAGTTCGCGATGTCTTCGGGATTGAGTCAGATCTTGAAGTTCTTGGATTCGCGGAGCCTGCCGACCGTGTTCCTGCAATTGACCCGGCCTATCTGTTCGACCCGGAAACCACCCTGGCTATCCTGGCAGGGTTCAGCCACAATCGGCGCGTCATGATCCAGGGGTATCACGGAACCGGAAAATCGACCCACATCGAACAGGTTGCGGCCCGACTGAACTGGCCATGTGTCCGGATCAATCTTGACAGTCATATTTCCCGCATTGACCTGATCGGCAAGGATGCGATCAAACTTCGGGATGGCAGGCAGGTCACTGAGTTCCAGGAGGGCATTCTCCCCTGGTCACTCCGCAATCCCGTGGCGCTGGTGCTTGATGAATATGACGCCGGACGACCCGATGTCATGTTTGTCATCCAGCGCGTGCTCGAATCAGAAGGTCGACTGACTCTGCTTGACCAGAATGAGGTCATTGTGCCCCACCCCGCCTTCCGGCTGTTCTCCACAACCAATACAGTGGGTCTCGGTGAT
>JAPOSK010000406.1 GCA_026709725.1 Paracoccaceae bacterium
CTGCCTGCCAGGCTTGTCAATGCAACACACCCAACCCCGCATCCCCTCTCTGCATCCTGGTGGTCTCCCCTGGCCTGATTGTCGGCACGCGCCCCCGAGGGCCCGGATCTCCTGCCGCAGCGTCTCCGTCCCGGGCAGCGGCTGACGCTTCGAGGGACGGAAGCCCGCCAGACCCCCGGTCAGGACCATGAACCGCCCCTCCGTCACCTCCATGGCGTCATCCATCACCCGCAACACCGTCGAGCCCTGCCTCGAGAATGCACAGACCTTCCGGATGATCACGCGGCCGACACCCCTGCAGGCGCAGGCCTTCGCGCTGCTCGGGCCATTGATGGGCAGGGAGGGGCGCAAACGGGCCCGGTCGGGTCAAACGGTCCCAGTAGATCCTCTCCCTGAAAAATCAGACCTGTTCAGGATCGGAGACGTGCGCTGATCGGGTTCTGGAGGTTCGGTTTACCCGGGATCGTGCCTTGTAAGTTTTCAAACAAGCGGGTACGAGGTTCAGTGGTTCCGCCGAGCATGACCAGTCTGGATGCAATCAGGACAAGATTATACCTTCACATGAGATAACGGAGATGTTGCCTTGACCGATCTCGAGAATCTGCAAGAAGAACTGGCAGAGCTGCGGAATGTAAACGACGAAGATGAGGATGTTGTCACGACGTCAGATCTCTTTTCCATTACTTCCTTTGGTATTGATTACCCGGTCGAAACGTTGGTTCATCGAATGAATCGTGAGCAATTCTATATTCCGGGATTTCAACGGCAGTTTGTATGGTCCCAGAATCAGGCATCAAGGTTCATTGAGTCCCTGTTGTTGGGCCTGCCTGTTCCTGGAATATTCTTGTTCAGGGAATCAGGTACGGGGAAGCATTTGGTGATTGATGGCCAGCAAAGACTGAAATCACTTCAGTTTTTCTTCAACGGACGGTTCATGAACAATAATAATAAGTTTGAGCTTCATGGAATCGGCTCAGACTGGGATGGAAAATCTTATGACAGGTTGAGCGATGAGGACCAGATGCGTCTTGGTGACGCAGTCATTCATGCCACTGTCTTCAAGCAGGACTCGCCAGTTGGGGAGATGAACAGTATCTATGAAGTGTTTGAAAGAATAAATACGGGCGGTGTAAAACTATCTCCGCAAGAGATACGGTCGTGCATATGCCACGGCAACTTCAATGACTTTCTTCATAAACTCAATGAAGATGATGCCTGGCGCGCGATTTATGGCTCAAGGAGCAAGCGTCTCAAGGATATCGAGGCGATCCTGAGGTTTCTGGCATTCGTGGAAAGGGGACATCAGTATTCCAGTCCAATGAAGCACTTCCTGAATGATTACATGCAGGAAAAGAGGGCGAATACAGACGCGGAGCTGGAGCCGCTTCGCAAGATATTTTCGGATACGATGAAGTTTTCCATCGCATCTCTTGGCGACCGGCCATTTCGTCCTGATAGAGCACTGAATGTTGCGGTTTTCGATTCTGTGGCGACATCAATTGCGAAAATGCTTCAGAGTGATCGGGTATTGAGCAGGGAGGAGACTGCCAAGGCCTATGTGGGCCTGCTTCACAATGAGGAATTCATTGCCGGCTACTCCAGGGCGACAGCAGATGCAGAGAATGTCAGGAAGCGATTTGGGCAGGCAGAGTCAGCATTTGGTGTGATATGAGGCCACAGGATCTGGATGCAGAATGCAGGCGACTTGAGAATCAGATCAAGATAATCAAGAAGAGTTTTCGTGACACGCCGGAAGAGATTATATCATTGAGCTGTCAGGCGGTGTGTGTTGCCATTTGTGGGAGCCTGGAGCAGAATCTCAAGCGAATATTCGTGGAGTACGCACGCCAACGCTCTGGCGGGCAGATACACAGACCCATCGAAAGACTGTGTGATAACTACCAAAATCCAAAATCTTCCAAGGTGCTCGAATTGGTGAAATTGTTCGACAGGGACTTTGGCAAGGAGTTGGGGCATCTGTGGGATGGGGAAAAAGAGGTGGAAAAATCGCGTTTGGATAATCTGGTGGGTGACAGAATTGCAATTGCGCACAGCCGGCAACGCCATGTCAATGTCTCGGTCGGGAAACTCGAAAATTACCACCAGGCGCATTCTGCACTTGTCAACAGGATTTACGATCATTTCCTGGGATCATGATTTTCAATACCGGGATGTTCAGCCGAGGCAGATACGCTTGCCTTGACAGTCTGCTGCAGTTTCGGGGACCTCTGCGCGAGACCGCCCCCGTTTGTGAAGACGATCATCGCTTATCGCCTGCCGTCCTCCTTATGGCCGGATCTGGACCCGCCGACCCGATATGCGTGTGTGAATTGTGTCTCTCTGATTGCCGAAGTATAGATGTTCTGAAGCGTGCATGCGTGGGCAATCTCTAACGACCCGGCAGTGAGGGGGCATGACGATCCATCAGAATTTTGCGAGTCTGGTCGGCAATACGCCGCTGGTGCGGTTGCAACGGGCTTCGGATATCACGGGTTGCGAGATTCTGGGCAAGGCCGAATTCATGAATCCGGGACAGTCGGTCAAGGATCGGGCCGCCCTGGCAATCATTCGTGATGCAGAGCGACGGGGGCTGTTGCGACCGGGCGGCGTTCTTGTCGAAGGAACTGCGGGCAACACCGGGATCGGGCTCGCCCTTATCGGAGCATCATTTGGCTACCGGACCGTTATTGTCATTCCCGAGACCCAAACCCAGGAAAAGAAAGACATGATCCGGCTCGCGGGAGCCCGTCTGGTCGAGGTTCCGGCCCAGCCTTACCGCGATCCCGACAATTACATAAAGTACTCTGAACGACTGGCGGCAAAATTGGCGGCAGATGAACCGGCAGGTGTTGTCTGGGCAAACCAGTTCGACAATGTTGCCAACCGTCAGGGCCATGTCGAGACAACAGCTGAGGAAATCTGGCATCAGACCGATGGCAGGGTTGATGGCTTTATCTGTGCCGTGGGAACCGGGGGAACGCTGGCCGGTGTCGCCGAGGGGCTGCGCCGCCACAACAATCAGATCCGTATCGGTCTGGCGGACCCCTTTGGCGCATCCCTTTACAGCTATTATACCGAGGGGACCCTGAAGGCAGAGGGATCCTCCATCACCGAAGGAATCGGCCAAAGCCGGATTACGGCCAATCTCGCAGACCTCACGGTCGATCACGCCTATCGCATACCCGATGATGAAGCCCTGACAGAAGTCTTTCACCTCCTGCAGGATGAAGGTCTCTGTCTCGGGAGCAGTTCCGGGATCAATGTTGCCGGAGCCATCCGCATGGCCCGCACGATGGGTTCCGGACATACAATTGTCACGATCCTGTGTGATTACGGAACCCGGTACCAGTCGAAATTGTTCAATCTGGCATTCCTGAAACAGCGAGGCCTGCCCATACCGGACTGCCTCAATACAGGACAGTCGATTCCGAGTGTCTTTATCAAAGATTGAGTCCATGAGTCTGTTGCGTCGAGTTGTTCTTCTCCTTGGTGGCGTGGCCGCCCTGGCGGCCCCCGCATCGGCATTGGAGATTCCGGTTGCCGAACCCGATACGCGTGAATGGACTGCACTGGTGATGGAGACTGAAGCCCTGCTTGCCCTGCAGGTCCCCGAGCAGGTGTTGCATGATATGCAATATCGGATTTTCCGTTGGCAGCAGGAGGCGGCAGCAATCCAGCAGGCCGCAACACTGCAGGTGGAACAACTTCAGTCACGACTCTCACTGTTTGATGACTCCCAGGCGACAGAGTCGATTGCGGGAGACGAAATCGAGTCACTGAGACAGCGGATCACCGGCAATCTCAATGATGCAATGACATCTCTGCTGCTTGCCGAAGATATTGCCCAGCATGCGACAACGCTTCTGCGGGCGATTGAGGATGACCTTGCGAGTCGCCGTTCAGACCGTCTCCTCTCACTTGCTGCGTCACCCCTTTATCCGCCGGCCTGGCTTGCGGCCATCGGCTTTCTTGGCACGTTCGCCGAGGATGTCATTTCGGAGATCACCGAAGGGGTCGGGGCGGTGGATTTGCGGGACTGGAGCCTCAACCGATTGCCGGTGGTTCTGACCGCGCTCCTCTTCGGAATCCTGCTGTTGACACTCGCAAGACACTGGACCCTCCGCAGCTTTGATGGCATCCGTGTCCGACTTTCCATGCCAGACGCGGGTGCAATCTCCAACCTTTCACGTCTCATTGCCGATGTCGTCCTGCCCGTCATCGGCGTCAGTCTGCTCGTGCAGTCCGTGCAGGCAACCGGTTTTCCCGGACTCTATGCATCCATGCTTATTGCTGCCATCCCCTGGATGGCAGGGACTCTCTATGGTGTCAGATGGTTGAATTCAGTCCTGTTTGCCACAGCTGATGAGCGGGCATTCAGCCTCGGCACATCTCAGTCCGATCAGCAGGACAGGGATGACCAGAACAGGATTGATCATGAGGAGCCCGTGCAGGGGCCTGATCATCAGGGGGTCGCACCCATCGTTCTGCCCCTTGGCTGGATTGCAGCACTCGAACAGCTTGTCCGACCGCTGACCAACCATGGCGCGAGCACACCCATCGTTGAGACAGTGGTGTATTACCCCTTCATCATCATTGCGGCATACCTGCTCCTGCGATTGGGCAGGCGGCTGGTTCATCATACAGAATCGGCTGACAGGGAAGGGAATCAGGTCGGCAGGCGGATCCTGCACGGACTGGCCCGGGCCAGTCTGATCGTCGCTGTTCTGTCGATGATACTGGCGACAATCGGCCTTATTCCTGCAACCCGGCTGATGGTCTTTGCAACGATCAATACCTTCGCCGTC
>JAPOSK010000050.1 GCA_026709725.1 Paracoccaceae bacterium
GTGGGCGACCCTGCTATCAAAGCCGCTGGTCGTGCGATGTCTCGGATAGCGGAGGTCAACCCAAGTGAGGTGAAACCGGAGTGGGGGCATCCGCCTCTTACCTTTCGCATCCGATCTTCGCAAACGCATCTGATGTTCGAAGACAAGGATTTCCACGATGAGCGGATCTTCGGCACCGTCACCCGTGGTGAAGCAGCCATAGACTTGCTGCGCTTGGCAGATCCGGGAATCGATGGCTTCGACGTCATGGAGCAGTTCGACCAGGCCGCTGGTGACCCCTCTATTGAACCGCTTCTTGTGCATCATCATGGAAACGGTCCGGTCTCGTTCAAAGTCGATGAGGAGTCTGCCGGAACTCAGATGCTCTTCGATCTCCTGGGTCCGGTGCTTGACGCGCTCAAACATGGGGAAGTCCTCTTGTTCGACGAAGCCGATGCGAGCTTGCATCCACGGTTGTCGGCCCGTCTTGTCCAAATGTTCCAAGATCCGCAGACCAACCCCTACGGTGCTCAGCTCATCTTGGCCACCCACGACACGTCGCTGCTCAACACGCTGAATCGAGATGAGGTCTGGCTCACCGAGAAGAGTGCCGACGGGGCGACCCAACTTGTGGCTCTGGCTGAATTCGGAGGGGACAAGGTGAGGCGATCCCTGAATCTCGAGCGCGCCTACCTCCAAGGGCGCTTTGGCGCCGTCCCCGAGATCGACCACACCGACGTCCGCCAGGCCCTCGGTCTCTGAGTCTCTGCCCGCAATGGCCCAGTCGTCTCAGCGCAAGCCTCGCAAGCAGAAGCCGCTTCGGCGCAAAGTCGCCCAAAGAGCTCCCAGACGCACGTTTCTGGTGTTCAGCGAAGGCCAGAAAACCGAGCCCGAGTACCTCAAAGCGCTGAAGCGCGAGCCCGCCGTGCGCGACATAGCCTCAGTCGATATCCGCATCCACGATGACACCCTCGGCTCCGCCCCCTTGACGTTGGTGGAGGCTGCAGCCGATGCATGTGCCCGGGAAAGCGGCGAAGGCAGCGAGATCGATGAGTTCTGGTGCTTTTTCGACGTGGAGTGGCCCCAGAACCACCCCAATCTGAAACAGGCTCGCGCGTTTGCTGACAAGAGCAAAGTCAATGTCGCCGTCTCGAATCCATGCTTCGAGTTATGGCTTCTGCTCCATTTCCAAGACCAGACCGCATGGCTCGATACGAGCGCGGCTAAGCGTCTGCTCAAACAGCGCGATGGCACCAGAGGCCAAGGTCTGGACAGTTCCGCTTACATGCCCATGCGGGCCGAGGCTGCACAACGCGCCCGCTCGTTGGAACAGCGTCACAGAGGCAATGGAATCAAGTTCCCCGACAACAACCCCTCATCTGGTGTATATAGCTTTCTGGCTGCGGTTGAACGCTTCTCAGAGGGCGCGGAGTAAAGGAGTTATCCGAGGAATAGCATTTTCGGGCATCGGAAAGTCTTTGACGTTTGCGGCCGACAGCGCCGGTCTGGCACCGATTACCGGGTCGGCGACTGCCGCACCTCGCATGAGGCCACCGGCGACCGTCGTTCAGGCCTTCCGGCGCACGGGTCTGCCCCTCCAGCGAATACGCAAGGCGCTGAGCATTCTGGCCGATCAGGGTGAGCTCGAGTACGCGTTGGCATCGCGGCAGCTGTTCAGCGATGGGGCCAGTATCCTGTCTGTATTCGGCATTGCACCTGATAGAAACTGAAGAACTTCTGACATATAATGATCTGATAACTCTAGAGTTTGCCTAGTCTTCGTAGAACTGTTCGGTAGGTTTGAATGAACTCATCTGGCTCCGCTTCAGCTTCGTAGAACACTTTGGAGTCGATTCCGTTCTCCTCATTTAGCTGTAAGTTTTTTCGAATATAATTGAGAGTGTTTTTATCGACTTCCTTACTATCTCCACCCCATACAGCTTGCGTTGAAAGATATTTTACCTTCTTTCTACCCAATAAGCCGAACTCCTCCACTTCGCGACGAATATCAATTTTGCCAGCAGTATCAGTCAACTTGCAATCGAAATTGCCTAATATCCGCTTTAGTCTATGCCAGCGAATTGGATGTTCACCTTTGGTGACTTGTCTACTGTTTGACTTTATCCAATAGGCCATTTGATTTACTTCGCGATCAGCGAGCTGATCGTAGTGAGAAGGCACTAAGCGATGTTGCGCGACTTTTAGAGTAAATCGGAAGAGTTCATCTTCATTGCAAGTTATGACCATAGAATTCCTATCTAGGAAATTGAGCATAGCCACTAAACCGGTTCGCTTATTTCCGTTATTGAAGCAATGGTTCAACACGATGGAATGCATCAAAGCAGCAGCAGCCATCTCTACGGTGGGATATTTCAATTCATCACCTAAAGCAGTTTGAGGTCGAGAGACAGCAGAACTGAGAAGGTTTCCATCTTTCAATCCTGGTGGAGATATTGGATCTTTGGAATTGGCAAAGCTGTCTACAAGCGCATTATGAATATGGAGCACTTCCTGCTCTGATAGATATACAATCTGCCGCCGATTGCCGATATCACTCCACATAAAGTCTGGGATGGATTCTGGTACGCTTTTGACAAGTATATTTGGTCTAGCGGTAGTTTCTTGTATCTGCTCATTATATGCGAATAGTTTCTTGACCTTTCGGAGTCCTCCTTTAGGGAGTTTGCGCATGTTAGGTTGAATTTGAACTCCTAGTGGAAGCAACTGATCAACGAATTCATTTCTTGATAGTCCAGTCCTATTAAGCCAATAATCGATTCTTGTTTGTTCTTTGGGGTTTTCGATCTCTAGAGCGCGCTCTGCGACTTTGATAAATTTCTGTGGTACAGTGTCATCTGGGCCTAAAACATGGCTGATGCCCGCATCCCAGAGGAGGACAAGAGCTTCGTCCAAATCAAGGTCCGCCTTCTTGGCTAGGTATGAAACGGTAAGTGTTCTGCTCAAGATTCTACCATACCTTGGATTCTACAAGATTGAGGGAAACGTGGTGCACAGATGTGGAACGATTGTCTGCTTGCAAAGGAAATTTCGATGTGGCGAACCCTTTCTCAATAGCGCGTTGAAGTTTCAGACCTGTCATTTGGTACAGTCTAACCATCAGAGAGCATTTCGCAACACGGAATTCTAGGGATGCTCTCTGATGGCAATTTTCAATGGGTTCGCAGGACTTGCAGAGCCGATGGAGCGGAGGACGAACAGCGAGCCAGCAATGGGGTAGCGTGGAAGGTTGTGACGGGTGAGGCGTATCGGCCGAAGTTGGTTGAGGTGGCGTTGCCGTTGGGGGTGATCAGTGGGGAGGCGGCGCGGGAGAAGTCGATTCGTCATGGGCATCCGTCGACGTTGCATTTGTGGTGGGCTCGGCGGCCGTTGGCGGCGGTTCGGGCGGTGTTGTGGGCGTCGTTGGTGGATGATCCGTCGGGCGACGAGTCGCTGACTCCTGCGGAGCAGGAGTTGGAGCGGAAGCGGTTGTTCGGGGTTTTGGAGCGGTTGGTGCGGTGGGAGAGCTTTGATGATCCGGAGGTGTTGGGGGAGGCTCGGGCGGAGATCGACCGGTGTTTCCCGGTTGGTGCGCCTGCGGTGTTGGATCCGTTTGCCGGTGGCGGGGCGATTCCGTTGGAGGCGCAGCGGCTGGGGCTCAGGGCGTTGGCGGGGGATTTGAATCCGGTGGCGGTGTTGATCAACAAGGCGATGATCGAGGTCCCGCCGCGTTTCGCCGGGTTTTCGCCGGTGCATCCCGATGTCGGCAGGGCGCTGGCCACGTGGGGGCGGGCGCAGGGGCTGGCCGCCGATGTGGAGGCTTACGGGCGGCAGATGCGGGATGAGGCGCAGCGGCGCATCGGGCATCTGTATCTGGACGCGATCGGCCCCGACGGGGAGAGGCTGACGCCGATTGCTTGGATTTGGGCTCGCACGGTGGAGTCGCCTGATCCTTCTTGGTCGGGCCATGTGCCGTTGGTGGCGTCGTGGACGCTGTCGAAGCGGCCGGGCAAGCCGAAGATATGGGTGGAGCCGGTCATCTGCCGGGATTCGCAGACGATTGGCTATGAGATCCGCGAGGGCGGCGAGCTGAGCTTCGAGCGGACCGTGAGCCGGGGCAAC
Organism: Paracoccaceae bacterium; assembly: GCA_026709725.1. Lineage (GTDB taxonomy): Bacteria > Pseudomonadota > Alphaproteobacteria > Rhodobacterales > Rhodobacteraceae > MPNP01. The sequence continues at coordinate 4,099 of JAPOSK010000050.1, forward strand.
GGCACCTGTATCGCGACGGGGGCGGCGATCCCGGGTGATTACATCAAAGCTGAGAGCCGGGCCGGGCGCATGGGCCGGCAACTCATGGCCGTGGTGGCCGAAGGGACCGGCGGGCGCAGCTACTTGCCGGTCAGGGCTGAGGAGGCAGAGGCGGCTGAGCGCGCAGAGCCTGCATGGAAGCCCGAGGGCAAGAATCCGGAGAAGTTGACTGGCGGCACCGTCTACGTATACGGGCTTGACGAGTGGTGGAAGCTGTTCACGGCCCGCCAGCTGGTCGCGCTCACCACGTTCTGCGATCTGCTTGGGGAGATAGCGGGGCGGGTGGTTTCGGATGCGGTGGCGGCGGGCATGGCCGATGATGGTTTGCGGTTGCGCGACGGCGGGCGTGGCGCGCAGGCTTACGCGGATGCGGTGGTCACCTACCTGGCGTTCGCGGTGGACCGTGTGGCTGATCGGAACTCGACGATTTGCTCGTGGGATTCTTCGCGCCAGCACGCACGTAATGTGTTCGCGCGCCAGGCAATTCCTATGACTTGGGACTTTGCCGAGAACAACCCTCTCGGAAGGTCATCAGGTAGTTGGGTGAACTCTGTCTCCGGGATCGCTAGAGCTTTGGAGCGTCTTCCCTGTTCTGTTGAGGGGGAGGCGGTGCAGCGTGATGCTCGGGCGCGGATTCAAGAA
>JAPOSK010000366.1 GCA_026709725.1 Paracoccaceae bacterium
CCGACCACCGGAGGGCGCCTCCCGTTACATCGTCAAGGGCGGCGAGGCGGTCGGCCACATCGCTCTCGTCGAACTGAAATATGCGCCCGGGACTACCCGGCGCGTGGGCGGCTGCCTCGAAGGACAGCGTGGCAGCGTTGGGAAAGAAACGAGTCCAGAAATCGATAAGCGCGTAAGTGAATACGCCGTCCCCGAGAGTGGATTTTGGACCGCGCACGAGGCGAAAGCCATCGTTCTTTCCTATGCCCCTTATGAGCCCCAATTCGGTGAGCGGCGATTCCAGGGCATCGTCGTGCCCGGTCTTGCCGGAAGCCTGCCGCGCTACATAGGTGCGAATGAAGCAGGCCACGTCATTCTTGAGCGTGGTCTGCGCAACCCGCGAAGACCATCCGTGCTCATTCGCAAGGCGGTCGAGCTTTCGGATCAGGCTTTCACGTTCGAACGTAATCGCGGGGTAATGGCTAAATACCCAGAACCACGTGGTTCTTTCGGGTAGGGCTGCGAACTGCCAGTGAAGCAGCCACAATGTAGCAGGATACTCCATCCAAGGATCGAGCCCGTCGGCGCCGAATAGCAACCGTCCGAGTTTGGTCGTTTGGACCACATTGGTGGCGGGTTCCCGGATGATGCGGGCCGCCTTCGCCCAATAGCGCATCGAACTGACCATGTTTTTGCCGACGCCGAATCGTGCTATGGCATCGTTGCCCCAACATGTGGCGCGGTTGTTGATATCGGGCTCCGTCTCGGCGACGCGGTCGAATGCTTTTTTAAGCCACCCGTAGCGTAGCGGGAAGGTTTCATGTCCCGAAAACTGCGGGCTGTAATCATTCCGAAAAAGCGGTCCGCGCGCCATATCTCGCCCGTAGCTACTGGATGCTGCGCCCAGGCGGATCGTAGCGCGAGTAGCATGCTATGGTCAATTGAACCTAGAGGGGTGCCCAGAAGCTGACGTATGCTGACAAGCAGGCGAACTTGCGGCTTTTATCTCCTAACTTATTGAAGATAAATGAAAATTGGAAATACGATATATCTTGACCATCAGGCGACCACACCTGTAGAGTGGCGTGTTCTTGCCGAAATGACACCGTACTTCACCGAATCGTTCGGCAATCCGCATTCCGATAATCACGCCCTTGGATGGGAAACATCGCGCGCCGTAGATGAGGCCGCTGCTCGAGTCGCGCGGTTAATTGGTGCGCACTCTGATGAAATCATCTTCACCTCGGGGGCAACGGAATCCAACAACCTCGCCTTGTTGGGCCTTGCACGCCGTGCAGCTGGCGGCAAGCGTCATCGTGTGCTGGTTGGTGCAGCCGAGCATAAATGTGTTCTGGCGGCTGGGCGCGCGCTCGAAGATCATCATGGTTTCAAAGTCGAGTGCCTTCCGGTCAGTTCGGAAGGTTTCGTGGAAGCATCAACACTTGAAGACTCGCTGGATGACGATGTGCTTCTCGTATCGGTCATGGCTGTGAACAACGAGATCGGCACGATAGAAGAAATAGAGAGTCTTTCAAAAATCGTGAAGAGTTACGGAGCCTTGTTTCACTGCGATGCGGCGCAAGCTCCACTCGCAATAGATTTGAGTTCTTTTGCAGAATACGTCGACACTATCAGTCTTTCAGCACACAAGATGTACGGGCCAAAAGGAATCGGAGCCGACTACGTCGCGCGGGAACTGCAAGAGCGGATCGAGCCGCTGGTCTACGGCGGCGTCCAACAAAACGGTTTGCGTTCTGGCACGGTGCCCGTTCCGCTTTGCGTCGGTATGGGCATGGCCGCAGATATCTTGGCCGACGAAGCGGCAGACGAACAGCGGAAGGAATTGGGCCGCAAAAGAGACAGATTCGTCGCCGGGTTGAATCGTCTTGCATGGCCAATCACGATGAACGGCCCAAAAGGAAAAGTCCGGCATCCCGGCAATGCAAATATCCGGTTCACCGGGTTTGCGGCCCACGACATCTTGGCTACCTTGCAGCCACACCTCGCGGCCTCAAGCGGCTCAGCCTGCACATCGGGCATGCCGGAACCGTCGCATGTTCTTAAAGCCATCGGACTGACCAGCGATGAAGCCGAATCCTCGATCCGCTTCAGTCCCGGTTTCTTCACAAGCGATGATGATATTGACGAGGCTGTGGAGCGGGTCGGAGAGGTGTTGCAGAAACTGTCAGAGGCTGATCCAATGTGGCCGCCCCGGGTTGGGTGCGCATGACGGAGCCATTGACGGATAGCTCGATATCGATCTTGTGCCGCGCTCAAACGCTAATCAGCATCACGCTCCAATCGCCATATCATTGCGGTTCAGAGCGTTCGACTTACGGCCTGTTTGGCTGCTCAAAAACCGACTCGAGTCTCGGTCGGGCCTTTCGGGGACATTTCAAACTTGATCGCCGGGTAGTAAGGAGTGACCATGTTGTTTGCTCGGTGGGTGATGCCTCGCGGGACAAACGGCACATCAATGAGAGGCACATGTTCATACGAGTAAGCAATTCATGAACGTCGAAGAGCTGTTCTGGGACCTCTACAAAGCACCGATCGAGAAGGATGTCGACAAAGTCCTTGAGCGATACGATCTGGGTGCGAATCCCACTTTTTGGCGTCCATATGGGGGAAACGAGAGCAATTTCGGGGTCGTGGAGAATCAGCAATCTTCACCCATTCCGGCGTTGATCGAGAAGATCACCAACGGAATCGACGCTATTCTGATGCGTGAGTGTATCGAACATGGGATCGATCCCCGTTCGGAAGTGGCGCCACGCTCAATCGACGAGGCGTTAGACCGCTTCTTCCCCAATCACAAGAACTGGGACTTTCAGAGACAAAGGCGCGATCTTGCCGAACGGCTTCAGATTACGGCAGCGGCGAACTCGGGTTCACGCTCGTACGCCGCCACCCGCTGACGTCCGATGAAGAATGGCGCAAGAAAGCAACATGGTATGAGTACCTAGTCGTCGAAGATCAGATACCCGCTTTTGCCTGCGGGGAGTTGGACTTGGGCCTCCATAACCGGAAATTTACGACAGGTACGGCCATCAAGCTTTATTCTTACGATCTGCCCTCAAGGTCACGGTCGGTCATATCGCGCGACCTGAACCAGAGTATCAACGAGTATCTCTTCAATCCCGCACTGCCGGTGTTCACGATCGACACCCCGGAACGCTACCCGGACGACCGCAACCTCGAACGCGACCTGTTCGGGCTGAAGCGGCGCCTTGAGGAAGACGACAGCCGATATGTGGATCAGTTTTTTTCGGAAGATATGGTCGACAAAGCGATCGGACAGATAAGGGTGACTTGCTATGTTTTCAAGCCTCGATTGGATAAGCGCAACGTCAAGGAAACCCGCGAAACGATTCAGCGGGAATTCTTCAAGAACGACATGTCGGTCCTGTTTTCGGTTAACGGTCAGGTCCACGGGCATTACACGTCCGAGTTCATCACCCGATCGCTCAAGTTTCCGCTTCTGAGAGACTACCTCCTTATTCATGTGGACTGTGCGGACCTGCATACCGAATTCCGAAACGAGCTATTCATGGCCTCGCGTGACCGTCTCAAGGACGGCGCGGAATCGCGGGATCTTCGACGCAGACTCGCCAGTCTCCTGGCCAAAGGTCGGCTTAAGGATATTCACAAGGAGCGCAAGGCGTCCATCACTGTTGAAAGCGGAGATGCCGAAGAGCTTCTACGCAACCTTACGCGGAATCTTCCCATACGCGACGAACTGGCGGACCTGCTCAATCAGACCTTCAAGCTGGGTGACAAGCGCACCGGTAAGCGGAAGGAGAAGAGGCGAGAAACCTCACGCACAGATCCGCGCGAGGAGTCAGCGTTCTCCGCGAAGCGGTATCCGAGTTACTTTAGGATCAACGCCAAGCCGGTCAACGGTGAAGTGTATCCGATGGTGCAGGTACCGGTCGGGGGCGAGAGGACGATCAGGTTCTCCACCGATGTCGAGGACCAGTACTTCGACAGGGTGCGGGATGCGGGAGAGCTACAGATCGCCCTGTTAGAGCGGGGCTCCAATAAAACTGGTGGAGGAGACCGTCTAGGCCAGCCCCGGGACATTGAAACCGTTCTCAACGTGGTCAAGTCGAGCCCTCAAAACGGGACGATCCGGATCGTAGTGAAGCCGACGGCAGAGGTCAAGGTCGGCGACGACATCAAGCTTCGGGCATCTCTGTCGAGTCCGGACCGATCACTAGAACAGATATTCATGGTTCGGATTGGGGTGCCGGAAAAGAAAAAACCAGACCCCAAGAAGGGTGATCAGCCCGACACACGGCTTGGTCTACCCCAGTTGCATATGGTCTACAAGGATGAGAGTCGTGGCAAAACTACATGGAATGACTTGGAAGAGAACGGTATTTCGATGGACCATGATGTCGTCGTCTTTCCGCTGGTTGATGACGAAACGTTGAGCGAGGTCTACGTCAACATGGATAGCAATGTCTTGCTGTCTCACCGTGCGAAACTGACCAAAGAGGAGGCGATCGCAATCGCCGAAAAAAGGTATGTGTCTGCAATCTACTTCCACACTCTGTTTCTCTACACGATCACGAAGAACCGCAAATTTGGGATCGTCCAACGGAAAGAGGAGGAGGCTGGCGAAGAGAACGTCGATGTCACTGATTACATTTCGGAACTGTTCAGGACGTATTACGCGCAGTTTCGGCTCAACTTCGACACGCCAGAGCTAATCTCCGCATTGGAAGCCTAAGCGCATCCAGGGTAACGCCTAATTACTTGCTCTCCCTCCAGAAAGTAACCTCCCTGTC
>JAPOSK010000245.1:0-1060 GCA_026709725.1 Paracoccaceae bacterium
ACCGCTTCGAACATCGGCGAGGAGCCTTGCGTTGCACGAACAGATTTCACGACATCAGTCATGAAGTCCCATCCAAGACCCGACGCGAGGCCGGACACAATTGTATGGCCGGTGCCGGAGTGGTTGGGGTCAGCCAGGACGACACCGCCCATATCGGCCCATTTGGGGTCCAGCACGTCCCTGATTGATGTCGGAAAATCATCAGCGGGCACATTGCTGGTGTTCACCATGAGTGGCTGCGCAAACATGGTGAATGGGAACCAGGTGTTGTTTGGATCCGAAATGCGCAAACCGTCAGCTTCCGGCGAGAGATATGCATCATAGAGATCGGCGAATTGTTCATAGGACCGGATTGACCCACCCCACTGAATATCAGCCGCTGGATTTGCGGCTTCAGCACGAACGCGCTGATAAAGCGGGCCGGTCTCGCCAACGATCACCTCAACGTCGATATCGGGATTGCGCGCCTCAAAGGCAGCAACGAGAGGTGCGTACACATCGTCACCATGTGCAGAATAGATCGTAAGGTTACCTGCAAAAGCCATGGCTGGCAGCGCGATGCCAACCAGAAGACCGACAAGCACTTTTCCTGACGCAGACATAAAGACCTCCATATTTCCTGATGACACGGGCGAACAGACCCAGGTCCCTACCAGCATAGTGACAACCAGTCAACATCGCATGGCAGTTTCGGGACTGAATCTCCCATGGCTGACTTTTCATGACATCTCCCGACGCTCCCCGCCCCCGGGGGTTGTCGCTGGCCCGGTGGGCAGTCGCCGGCACTCGCCCTGTCGCCGCCATCCGGGCCCAGGCCGCATCAAACCGGTCCGACTTGAGGAGAGCACTCGACCCGGTTCCAGGTCACAGACCCGGTGGACTGACCGTGCAGATCCAGCGGATTCACGGCCCGGGACGTGACATGGACCGATGTCACTGCGAAACATTCCGGACAGGGGCCGATGTTTCGCCGGAGTACTGACCGGGGCTTGGTGCTGTTATGGCTGATCATGCATGATTGGGGACTTGCAGATCTCCGGGTCCGCAATGCGGGGATCAG
>JAPOSK010000245.1:1070-4771 GCA_026709725.1 Paracoccaceae bacterium
AGGCCCGCCGCATCAGGGGTCTGGGTTGATGCCCGACCTTTCCGACATTCAGGATGACATGGAGCCATCGACGCCGGACCCAATGGCGGAGCGCGAAAAGGTCTAGATGACGGCATACGATGACCTTCGGGCCCGAACGGAACGGGAAACGGAACTTCATAGGATCGCACTGCGGAGCAAGGGATTCCGGCTCGCGGCAGCTGTCCTGGCAGTGCTCTTCATCTTCGAAGCTGTTCTTCCCTGTCTTCTGTGGGACATCGCGCGGCATCAGGATTCGCCGCCGAGTCTGATTGCCCTGTCCATTGCGCAGGTTGCATCCATCACGACGATTACCCTCATGATCCTGTTTGCCGTGTTCCGGGGATCCCGGGACCGAGGCCTGAACGCCTTGCCCGTCAATACACTCACACGGCTTGTCCGGGAGGAGTGCGCCGGTTGATCCCGAACAGTCCATCGGCTTCGTAGGGGACGGGATCCGGGTCTGAGTCGGTCGGAAAACCGTCACGAGGATCACCCGATCCTCCCCCCATCCTGTCCCTCATCGGGCTGATCTCCAACAGTCTGACTTTCAACTGCAAAACTGATCCTGTCTTCGACGCTGTCCGAGAATCTGTCATGCCTCGCATTGGCCATGAAGAACCCTCCAATTCCAGCAGACCGCATGACCCCGGAGATTTGGGTGATCCCGCTTATGACGGTTTTCCGTCCGCCCCAGCCCTGAATTCCGCATATCCTGAGTCAGGGAGATGAAATTAAAAGTCATCTCCTTCTTCAATATCGGATTCATTCCAATGGTCTTCAGGCCCCCAATCCTCTGGTTCAAGGACATCTACTTGTCCTAATTCGATGTAAAAGGACTGGGGATCAATCTTGCTGTCCTGAAATGTCACACTCTGGTCTTCTGTTTCTCCTGAAACATGCAGCGTTATGGATACGCGTACATCAAAATCACAATCAATTTCCTCTTCACGCCCACCAAAGCTGATCGAATCCTGATCAACATTGTCCCAAACAGAAAAGTTTAATTCAACATGCGCCCGAATGAATAAAATTGCCGGAACACTTGCCACTACCTCAAATTCATTGTCGCCAACGGGAGAAAACCGGACAATGTCAACCTGTTCATCGGGCGGCCAAGTGATATCGCTTAGATGTCCGCCCGATGGAATAATCTCCATTTCGCCAAATGTGGGATAACCGTTTACATCGAACACAATATCCTCGACATTGTATTCAATGTGCTCACGGACTACCTGATGACCTTCGCCATCCCCAGCCAGCCATGAAACGACGGCTTGACGCAGTCCTGTGGGCGCGGCGGTCACCAAGGACAGCGCACGGGTGATGTCCGACATCCAGTACAGGGCACTTGAATTCTCGCAAAACGATCTCCAGCCCTTATCATTCGAGACAACCAAAATTCCGATACCGTCTTCTGCCGCCTTCCCTTCGAGTGAATTCAGCGCCAAGGCATCGGGAAACTCGTGTTTTTTCTTGCCTGTCGCAAAGGGAGGGTTTCTCTCAAAGTAGCTGCTGAACAGCGCATCAACACTCACAAAAATGCTGTCCTTGACGACCTCGCATTTCGATTCTTTGAGGAAACCATCAAGGCGTTTGCAGGCCGCCTCTTCTGGCTTCTGATTGTTGGTCAGCTGGTCAATGATTGCATCAAGTGTGGGTGTTGAAGTTTCGAAGGCAGCAAGAACCTTTCCGATTTTATGTCTTGCCTCCCCAACGATATTCTCGGTGTGTGCGACAAGATGCGATCGAACTTCCTTTTCGACCGTACTGGACAGCATGAAGGAAATGACTTTTCTTGCAGACCTTCAATTGCCCGGATCTCTGGTGAATTCAGCTGCCACCCTTTCTCACCAAATATGTTGGTGTCAACGGTAAGTGCCTTGATGCAGCCAGTGGTCAAGAGGTGGTTAATTACAGAATCATCAACAATTGGCATCACTAAATTCCGCTTTCACCGCTAAGAGCGAGCTGAGATTCTGGACCCCTGTGACCGCCGTATGGTCTTGATATCCTCCAGCCGTTTGCCCAACTGCCTCTTCACACATTGCGCAATCACAGCGGCAAGCGACGACGGATGGGCCGACCTCTATTGACCTGCTGGCGCTCCCATCTCAATGCCATGTCCCGGCTTGTTGCAGAGCCAACCTTTGCAATGTGCCCTCCACCATAGGTTTGTCTATGCTCGGCTTCGCGGCGTTTCAGATTGTTTGTGACACCAGTGTGGACGATCCTGTGACCTTTCTTGAAATGATACTTATAGGCGCTTCGCGGCATCCTCTACATCTCCCACCAATAACTGTTCATGCTGTGTAACCATTCAGGTTCCTGCCCGGCTGACAACGTTTACATGCCGGTATTCCGTTTGACAATGAGTGCCGCTTTCCCAGGGAGTGAATCTCGTATGGTTGACCTTTCATGACATCTCCCGACGATCCCCGGCTCCTGGCCTGATCCGACCGAATCGGGCTGCCCGCGCTAAGCGGAGCCCGTTGTCGTTGGTCCGGGGGTTGTCGTTGGCCCATGGGCAGTCCCCGCCTTTCGACAGGACACTGTTAACTCTGGCCCGGTCGCTCGAATTCAGGAACCGGACAGTGTTTCGTCAGTACGAATCAGGAAGGATCTGCGACTTTGATGGCGGATTCTGCAGCTGTTCGGGCGGGGTGGGCCGGTTTCCATGGTTCAGCCTGGGTTGAGCGTATGGCGGGAACACGGAGTTAACCGTGTCCTGTTGAAAGGCCCCGGGCCCAACCCGTCATGATCGGGGCTGGTGGAGTGATGCCATGTCGGTGGGGGCCTCCCCTGGGGTGGCGCCTCTTTTGTCCTGGCAAGGGGTGGTGTGGAGTGCGAGTGCGTCATCAGAGGACTCCTGTGCTGTCCTCCGGGGGAGGGATTCTTGATTGGAGCACTCGACCCGATTCCGGGTCACAGATCCAGGGGATTCACCGTACAGGTGGAGCGGATTCACGGCCCGGGACATGACACGGACCAGTGTCACTGCGAAACATTCGGGACAGGGGCCGATGTTTCGCCGAAGTGCTGACCGGGGCCCGGGGCGATTTTGGCAGGCCGTGCATGATCAGGGACTTGCAGGGTTCCGGGTCGGCCATGCGAGGATCACACCCGACAGTTTCCCCAGGGCCATTGCACCTGAAACCCAAAGTGGTTTTCATGGAATTGACGCACCTGTACATGGAGCGTCGGCTTCAGATTGCGAACTTGGGCCCCGGATTTTCAAAAAAGCAACCGTGAATCTCCCCATGCTCCAATCCCGATCAGGTTCATGTGAATGCAGGGACGCAAGATACCATCTTGCCAGTTCCGGGTGCGATAGCCCTGGTAGTTTTCTCTGCCGCGAGGGAGAGTCGATGATCATGTATTTGACTTTATCGGATATTTTTGACGAAACCCGATTCCCGGAACGATTCGACCGAATCGTCGCCCATCTGCCGGACGCTGGGGGTTGTCATCGGTCCAGTGAACAGTCTCAGGCCGCCGCAGCGTCATGCGAACTCGCGTTCTGACTGCAGGGCCTGCGAGCCGTCGGGTGGCTGTATCCGGACTGTGGCTATCGACAACCTGTGCGGTGCTGACAACCCGGAGCTGACTGTCCTGTTGAAGGAGCGGAGCTTCCTCAAATCCCAAGCATCGCCGGGGATGGCCCCGGCGATGACGAATGAACA
>JAPOSK010000115.1 GCA_026709725.1 Paracoccaceae bacterium
GACCATCATGGGCACCGAAACCCTCTCTCTCCGTATGCAGCGTCACGTCGACAATGCCATGAAAACTGCCCGCTTCCTCGATTCATGCGCCAATGTCGCCTGGGTGTCGTATGCCGGCCTGCCATCCTCACCCTATCATTCCCTTGCACAACGCTATCTTCCGCATGGTGCGGGTTCGGTTTTTACCTTTGGAATCAAGGGCGGATATGCTGAGGGTATCCGGTTTGTCGAGCGCTGCGAGCTCTTTTCCCACCTGGCCAATATCGGTGACACGCGCTCGCTGGTTCTGCATCCGGCTTCCACAACCCACCGCCAACTCACCGAAGAGCAGCGAGCGGCAGCCGGGGCCGGCAATGATGTCATACGCCTTTCGATCGGACTTGAGTCGGTTGAAGATATCATCGCCGATCTCCAGCAGGCACTGGCATGACCCCAACCGGCAACTGTGCCCCCGAAGCAGGTCTCCATGCGCTTTGTTGATCTGGCCCGAATTGAGATCCGTTCCGGCAGTGGCGGGAATGGGGTTGTCAGTTTTCGTCGGGAGAAATACGTTGAGCATGGTGGGCCTGATGGGGGACGTGGCGGCAATGGCGGCAGTGTTTATGCAAGAGTTGTCGAAGGCTTGAATACGCTCATTGATTTTCGCTATCGTCGGCATATCAGCGCGACCAGCGGCAAGCCCGGTATGGGCGGCAACCGGACTGGCAAAGCCGGATCCGATGCTGTCATCGACCTGCCGGCAGGGACTGAAATTCTTGATGAAGACCGCTCGGTGGTCCTGCATGACATGACCGAGGTGGGGCAGGTGGTTCTCCTCGCCGAAGGGGGGAATGGCGGGTTTGGCAATCACCAGTTCCGCTCATCACGCAACCAGACTCCACGCATGGCCAATGAGGGCATGCCCGGGGTTTCCCGAACCCTTTGGCTGCGTCTTAAGGTGCTGGCTGATGTCGGCCTCGTTGGCCTGCCCAATGCCGGCAAATCAACCCTGCTTGCAGCACTTTCCAATGCCCGACCGAAAATTGCCGAGTATCCATTCACAACATTGCAGCCCAATCTTGGCATGATTGAACATGGCTCTGTCGAGTTTGTCATGGCCGATATCCCGGGGCTCGTGGAGGGAGCTCATCTTGGCAAGGGTGTCGGCGACCGGTTTCTCAGCCATCTCGAACGGTGCACAACCCTCCTGCATCTCGTTGATCTGACTGCCGAAAATCCCGCGGAATCCTGCCGGACCATCACACATGAACTTGCATCCTATGGGCGGGGGATGGAAGACAAGGATCTCCATATCGTCGGAACCAAGAGTGATGCGATTGATCCATCCCGCCGGGGCGAGATTATGCACACGATCGAGCAGGAAACGGGCTGCCCTGTATGGGGGATCTCAGCCGTTAGCGGCATGGGTCTTGACCCGCTCCTTGATCAGATTGTTGCAGGTCTCCATTGCCAGCGTCGCGCCACAGACTGTGAGGCCAATCCGGAGCCGTGGGTTCCATGAATCATCTCGCACGCGCTGACCGGGTCGTTGTGAAGATCGGATCTTCGCTTCTCTGTGACCCCAAGGGCGCCCTGCACCGATCCTGGCTTGCAGATTTAGCCCGCGATATTGCCGATTTGCGTCAGACGGGGTGTGCTCTTGCCATCGTATCCTCCGGTGCGATTGCCCTTGGCCGACATGCTGGTGGTTTTGGATCCAGCACCCCCCTCACCCTTGAGCAAAGTCAGGCCGCCGCCGCCATCGGCCAGATCAAACTTGCCCGCGCCTATGAGGAGGCACTCGAACACCATGGTATTTGTACCGCACAGATCCTGCTCACGCTTGATGACGGCAACAACCGTCAACGCTTCCTGAACTCCAGGGCGACGATGGCAACACTGCTTGCCCAGGATGTCGTCCCGATCTGCAATGAAAATGACTCGGTTGCGACAGACGAAATCCGCTTTGGTGACAATGACCGCCTCGCAGCACAGGTTGCCGTCATGATCAACGCCGATGCCCTGATCCTGCTGTCCGATGTTGATGGATTCTACACGGACGATCCGCGCCGGGTGCCGGGTGCCCGTCATCTCAAATCAATTCCGGCAATTACACCGGAAATCATCGCTATGGCCGGCCCGCCCGCAAGCCCGCTGTCCCGGGGTGGCATGCAGACCAAACTTGATGCGGCACATGTCGCCACCAATGCCGGCTGTGCTCTTGCGATCGCTGATGGTCGAGTTGCCCACCCACTCACTGCCATCCATTCAGGCAGTACCTGCACCTGGTTCGAGCCAACCAGTGACCCCGAGACTGCCCGCAAGCAATGGATCGCTTCCATGAAGCCGAAGGGTCGGATCATCATTGATGCCGGTGCCCGTCGCGCTCTTGACAGGGGCAAATCATTGCTGCCCGCAGGTGTCCTCCGGATTGAAGGCACCTTTGATCTCGGTGATGTGGTGGAAATTGTTGATACTGACGGCAACAGGTTCGGCTGTGGTCTCACCCGCTACACCAGCGCCGAGTGTGAACGCATCGCCGGAATGCGATCCGCCGAGATTGCGACGATTCTCCACGGTCCTGCCCGCTCGGCACTGATCCACCGCAATGACATGTCCCATTGAGAAAGATGTTCCCCCGGAAATGATGTCCCATTGGGGGAGGGGCAATCAGGACCAATCGGCATCGTCGATGTGAATTCAGGCTCCTCCATCGTCGGCATGTTCTTGCAAGATTCTGTCTTTGGGAATGAGTCGAACGGGTGTCGTGTTCTGAAGCAAACCGGAAGACCCCGATAAGATATCGATCGGAAGGGGGTGATCCTCGTATGGCTGACTCGGGAATCTGCAAGTCCCTGATAATAGGTGATCTGCCAAAATCGTATTGAGCCACAATCAGCGATCTGGCGAAAAATCAACCCCGTTTCCCGAATGTTTCGCAGCAGCACCGATCCATCCCGCCCCGGGCCCGTGCCAAAAGGCTCCGCCTGGCACGGGCGGCCTGATTCGACCGAATCAGGCCAGGAGCCAGGGTACGTCAGGAGATGTCATGAAAAGTCAGCCATGGGAGAATCGTTCCCCGATCCGGAATACCGGAATTGCTCATATGGGCATGAGACGCTATAGGCCTGCTGCCTTGAGCCAAGAGTTCCATGGCGGGCATTGCCTTCCCGATTCGTCAAGCCGGCTGATTGCGAGACACTGATGACCGAATTACCAAGACTGATGCATGATCTGGGCGCAGAGGCGCGAAGCGCGGCCCGGCAACTGGCGATATCCGAGGGTGATACAAAATCGGCAGCAATTCGTTCTGCGGCTGAACATGTCAAACGGCAAGCCGATGCGATCTTCCGGGCCAATGCCGTTGATATGAAGGCAGGTGAGGAGCGCGGACTCTCGACCGCGATGCTGGATCGCCTTTATATCGATAATGACCGCCTTGCAGGTATGGCTGATTCCATGCAGACAATCGCTGCAATGGCCGATCCGGTGGGCACAGTTCTTGATGAGTGGTCCCAACCCTCGGGATTGTTCATTCGCAAAGTCAGCACACCGCTGGGCGTGATCGGTATCATTTATGAGTCGCGGCCCAATGTCACGACCGATGCTGGATCGCTCTGCATCAAGGCTGGCAATGCCGTGATCCTGCGGGGTGGAAGTGACAGTGCCAACACATCAAGGATTTTGGTTGAATGCCTGCAGGTCGGGCTGGTCGAGGCTGGCTTGCCCCAGAATGCTGTACAGAGGGTCCCAACGCAGGACCGGGCATTTGTTGGTGCCATGTTGCGAGCCGGTGCCTATCTTGATGTCATAATCCCAAGAGGAGGAAAGGGGCTTGTCGCCCGGATCCAGGAGGAAGCCACCGTCCCGGTCTTTGCCCATCTGGAGGGAATCTGTCATGTTTTCATTGATCGGGATGCAGATCCCTCGAAAGCGAAACGTGTTGTTCTGAATGCCAAGACCCGCCGTCCTGGAATCTGTGGTGCTGCGGAGTGCCTCCTGCTGGACAGGGCGATCAGTCAAACTCTGGGTGTCGAGGTCATCGCAGAACTCATTGCAGCCGGGGTTGAAGTCAGGGTCGATGCTGAACTTGCCGGTTTGGCGGGTGTGGTTCCCGCCGAACCCGAGGATTATGGCAAGGAGTTCCTGGAAATGACTCTTGCTGTCAGGGTTGTTGACGGGGTGAAAGGGGCAATTCAGCATATTTCCAGATACGGCTCGGGCCATCCGGATGCGATCGTGACAGAGTCATCTGAGGCTGCTGACCGGTTTTTTCACGAACTTGACTCGGCCATCCTTATGCACAACGCATCAACCCAGTTTGCCGATGGTGGCGAGTTTGGAATGGGGGCTGAAATCGGAATCGCAACAGGCCGCATTCATGCCCGAGGGCCAGTGGGCGCCAGGCAATTGACCAGTTTCCGCTACCAAGTCACCGGCGATGGCACAATCAGGCCATAACTCAAATCACAAACATGCCTGTTCATCGGGCCTGATCATTCGGACAGGGAGCGATTCCCCTATGGCTGACTTTCATTGATATTTCCCGACGCGCCCCGGCCCCGACACGATTCGACCGAATCAGGCCGCCCGTGCCAGGCGGAGCCCGCTGTCGCTCGCCCTGTCGGCACCATTCGGGCCTGGACCGCCTCAAATCGGTCCGGCGTGAGAAAGGCGCGGACGGCAGGAACACCCGTTCTGCCAGACCTATCAATGCACCATCCCTGACCCCGCATCATTCCCCTGCATCCTGAGTCTCTC
>JAPOSK010000098.1 GCA_026709725.1 Paracoccaceae bacterium
GGAGGCGCGCAACCTCTTGGAGGTGCGGGCGGAGCCCGCGTCCTGATCGTCTGATATGGATTGACCGCTGAGATTTCTCTATTATGGCATCATGCGACTCCTCACAATATCATGACCGTGTCGGGATGCAGGCAGTGATTGCGACGGTGGATCATACTGATATTCGCGGGTTGGGTACCGCCAGACGTCACTTTCGTCACGGAGCTGCCTCTCTCTGAGATCGCGGGTCGCAGGCTTCAGACTGTGCCGCATAGCGTGATCGAGGGTTCTCCTTCCGGGCTGCCTGCATCCTGACTCGGTCATGGTTGGCTTCCGTGTCTTTCAGGGCAGGGCCCGGCTGGCATGCGGGCGGGCGTTGACCTCACAGACAATGGCCCAGATGAAGCCGACGAGCTCCCGGGCGACGGCTGTGGTGACACCTTGCAGTGGTGCTTGCGGACGGCACTGAGACGGCTGGTGCGCGTGCAGAGTCGCCCAAAGGGTCTCTTGGCGGGGCATGCCAGGCGATGGCCTGCACCCGATCCGCCGCAGCGGCGGCCCTGGCCTGCAGGTGCCGTGTCTTGCGGGCCGGGAAACGGCAGTTCCACGCTGCTTCCACCAGGATCCGCCGGACATGGCCGTTGCCGGTCCTGGTGATCCCGCCGGTGCGGCGCTTGGGTCCCGGGGAGCGTTCGCTGGGAACCGGGCCGAGGAAGCTCATCAACTGCCGCGGTGTGTCGAAGCGGGTGATGTCACCCAGCTCGGCCAGGATGGTGACAGCACTCAGGATATGGATGCCGCGCAAGCTGATCAGGGCGGTCACCCCCCTGTCAATCATATCCCCGGGGGCCAGAGACCAGTCCCGGGCGGCATCGACATATTCCTGGAAGACGATCTGCTGGACCGGACTGTCGAAGGCCTGGGCCTCCAGCCAGCGCGTGTGGGCCTGTGTCCAGCGGCTGCGGCCCGGATAGATGCGGTCGTGCCGGAGGAGGAAGGCACCGAGGCGGGTGGCGGGCTTTTGTCTGCAGGGCCTTCATGTCCTCCCGGGCCCGGGTCAGATCCCGCATCGCCTCCTGTTCCGGGTCGGGAACCCGGACAGGCGTGAGCGATCCGGACCGGTGCTCACGCGCCAGCATCGTCGCATCCCGCCGATCCGTCTTGATGCGATCCGTGGCGCCCCGCGGCGCAAGCCCCGGCGCGACGACCACGCAGTGATGACCCGTCTCCGTGATCTCCCGAGTGATGCCATACCCACAGGGCCCGGCCTCATAACAGAAGCTGAGCACGAGCCCATCCGGGCTCAGACGCCTGATCAGGTGCCGGAGGGCGGATCGATGGTTGGGAATCGTCCCCTGCCACTCCGGTCCGGTCCGGCCGGGCCGGGCAATGGCCACCGCAATCGAATCCTTGTGGACATCAAGACCCACATAGGCACTGTATTCAAAGTCTGACATTGACATGTCCTCCGTAACGGGGCCCTCTTCAGGGCCATGCACTGGATCCTGTATACAGGGACAGGATCGGGACAGGTCAATCCATGATGTCTAAACCGAAGTTCCAGAGTCCTGCCAGCACAAGTCCCTGATCCTGAACAGATCTGATTTTTCTGGAGGAGATCCCGCCAGGTACGTTTGAGCTGGCAGGACTCTGGAACTTCGTTGGAGATTTGCTTTTGAAGAAATGACTTTTGATACTCTGTTGCATATGATGAAAGTATGTGGTGAAGACAAATTGTCGCTTGAATTTACAAGCGTTTCCCCATCGAAACACGTACGCTTTGAAACGTTTGGAATTGCCTGACTTGAGCGGGAGAACAGAGTCCTCATGTTATCCGGGGACAGGATGCTTGATCCGCAATGTGGCGATCAATCGGTCGATGGACACCATGAGCCGCAGATTTGCGGTGATGCTGCAACAATCAATGCGAATCCCGGGTTCTGTGGTATGCGTTCAGGGCCCGTTTGCGGGCCATTGCATGATCAACGATCGGATGAGGCCATGTTTCCCCGAGGATTACGTCGGCATCCCTGAGGATATCCCTTGGAGCTTTCCAGGGTGCATGGAGGTGTCTGACCGGCAATGCCCGCAGCTCCGGGAGCCATTGGCGAAGATAGTGTCCGTTTGCGTCAAAGCGTTCGGACTGGGCGACCGGATTGAAGATGCGAAAATACGGAGCAGCATCGGCTCCAGATCCGGCAACCCATTGCCAGCCGGCCGAATTATTGGCACGGTCGGCATCAACAAGTGTGTCAACAAACCACTCGGCACCCCGCCGCCAGTCAATGAGTAGGTGCTTGATCAGAAACGACGCCACAACCATCCGGACGCGGTTGTGCATCCAGCCCGTTGACCAAAGTTCGCGCATTCCGGCATCAACCAGCGGATAACCGGTCTTGCCGCGTTGCCATTGCCGCAACGCGTCAGGATCCTCACGCCATTCCATGCGATCAAACTGACTGCGGATGTTGACCGTTTCCATCTCCGGATTGTGATAGAGCAGGTGGTGGGAAAATTCCCTCCAGCCCAATTCACGCACAAAAGCTTCCCCATTCTGCCCTGCCACACATGCTCCGATGGCTGCTGCCACTTGCCTTGGACCGATTTCACCAAAACGCAGATGGGGCGACAGGAAGCTTGTCAGCGGCTCACCGGGTCTGTCCCGACCCGCACTGTAGTTCTCCAGAGCCGTCTGAATAAAGCAGGCAAGGCGATCCTCTGCCCCGGTCTCGCCGGGTTGCCATATCTGCCGTAACCCCCCGGCCCAATCCGGATTGTCGGGGCGCAATGTCCAGTCATCAAGACTTGCGCCCGGAGGCCAGACATCGGGAGAGCAAAGGCAGGACACCGATCCGTCTGGAGCAGCATGTCCGCGCTCAAGACACGCCCGCCAGAATGGTGTGAAGACCTGATACGGCCTGTTGCCGCCGGTACAGATCTCCCATGGCTCATGGAGGAGCGATGCATTGAATGACCGGATCTCAAGACCGCCCCCCTTGAGCTCCGCCTTGATTTGGCGATCACGTTCCATTGTCCTGGGTTCGTAGAGACGATTCCAGACCACAGTCCCGGCACCGGTCTCGCTGATGAGGTCTGACAGGACTGATGAAGCCGGTCCACGACGAAGAACAAGACGACTGTTGAGTGCTTCGAACCGTGATGCGAGCGCCTCAAGGCTGCCATGCAGCCACCAGTGTGACGCAGCACCAAGAACACAGTCTTCGGTCTCTTCGTCCAGGATGAAGACAGGCAGAACGCTCCGGCCTGTTTGGGAAGCCCAGAGCAGAGCCGGGTTGTCGGCAATCCGCAAATCCCTCCGAAACCAGACGATAACGGTATGGTGTCCAGTATCGGATGACATCGGGACATCTCCAATCAACAGCGAGTCGGCTGAACGTCAATATCGCCCTGAAACCGCAGAGGCAGCAATGCGCGGGCATTCGGCAGGAAGCAGGGGGCGGGTTCGGATACACACCAGATTGTCGTTGTCTGCTTGACATTCATCCAGTACATTCATCAAATCGCAGCCTGTCTCACAGCGGACATTGCCCGTGCCCGCCTGATTAAACAGATCACGATTGTAATGGAATTCGTATCACCGTGACCGCATTGACGCCAGAGTCTGTCAGTGATTTGTTTATCATTGGTGGAGGGATTAATGGTTGCGGCATCGCCCGCGATGCCGCGGGGCGCGGGCTGACCGTTCGCCTTGCCGAAATGGGTGATCTCGGCTCGGCAACATCTTCAGCCTCAACAAAACTGTTTCATGGGGGTCTGCGCTATCTTGAGCACTTCGAGTTCCGTCTGGTCAGGGAAGCCCTGATTGAGCGTGAGGTCCTCCTGCGAATGATGCCGCATATCAGCTGGCCCATGCGCTTTGTTCTCCCCCATGCCACCCAACCCCCCAAACGGCTGAAGTCTCTCCTGCCCCGACCCGGGCAGTCGCGTCCAGCCTGGATGATCAGAGCCGGTCTCCTGCTTTATGACACCCTCGGCGGCCGAAGGATCCTCCCGGGCACCCGTACACTCGATTTGACCACGGCACCGGAGGGAAAGCCGCTGCAGGAACGTTTTCGCAAGGGTTTTGAATATTCCGATTGCTGGGTTGATGACGCCCGGCTCGTTGTTTTGAATGCAAGGGACGCCGCTGAACATGGGGCTGATATTCTGACGCGTACAAAAGTCACCCATACGGAACGCCGGAATGGTTTCTGGGAGATCACCACCAGGGATCTCATCACCGACCGGACCTGTGCCTATCGTGCCCGCGCCCTCATCAATGCGGCCGGTCCCTGGGTCGCGGAGATTCTTCATGAAACGCTGGGGTTGCCCTCAAAATCATCAATCCGGCTCGTCCGCGGCTCGCACATCGTCACCCGCAAACTCTTCGATCATGACCGGAGCTATATTCTCCTGGGTGACGACCGCCGGGTGATCTTTGCGATTCCCTACGAAAACGAATTCACCCTGATCGGGACCACGGATGCGGATCACGACAGTCCGAACACCGCGCCCCGTTGCACCCCGGCTGAACAGGACTATCTGATTGATGTTGTCAATCAGCACTTTCGCCAGCCAATCACCCGGGAGGATGTGATCTGGAGTTACTCAGGTGTCCGACCGCTGCATGACGATGGTGCAAATGATGCCAGCTCCGTCACCCGCGACTATTCATTTGAGCTCGACACCCGCAACAACCTGCCAGCCCTCAGTGTCTTTGGCGGCAAGATCACAACCTACCGCCGCCTTGCCGAGAAT
>JAPOSK010000142.1 GCA_026709725.1 Paracoccaceae bacterium
GGGATGTGTCATTCATACTCCGCTCTGATGCGCCCACGACACTTTACCTTGCACTCGAAACCCCGACAGGTCTTTTTGGTGCCGTCTCTGCCACCGAAAGTCTTGAAAAACAATCAATTGAACTCCTTGATCATGCCAGCTCACTGCGGGAAACGCCAGCATCCCGCTGGCCAATCGCGGTTATCGACAGCAATCTATCAACGGAAGGATTTCAGTATTTTCGGAACAGTCGGCTCTTTGCTGACCACCGAATCATTGTTGCCGCTGCTTCCCCAGCCAAAGCGGCGCGATTGCGTTATGCCTGCCGTGATGATGTCACAATTGTGATCAATCGCGCAGAATCTGCACGGGTTTGCGCGAAGGCCGGCGAGTTCTCGAACGCCGGTGAAGCCGCTCATGCACTTCATGATTACGGATTTGCCCGTGCAATTGTCACCGACGGTCCAAATCATGCCGCAGATGTCTGTGCGGACTGGTCCGTGTCCGCGCGTCCGGGTAAAGGTCAACCAAGGAACTGGACCGGAGCTGGTGACCGTTTTCTTGCTCATCACATTGCTTACGATGCCGTCCTTGATGATCCGGAACTCGTCCTCATGCGGGCCTGTGATCGTGCATCTTCGTAAGCAAAACAGGAAAAAGACATGACAATCAGACTCTCAGCGGAGGTTGGGAAAGCCATTGATGAGGGCGGGCCGGTTGTTGGGCTTGAGACATCAATTATTGCCAACGGACTCCCCTACCCTGTCAACATCGAGACAGCGATGGATATGGAAGCGGTCATTCGTCAGGAAGGTGCGATTCCTGCCACCATTGGCCTTATCAATGGCGCAATAAAGATCGGGCTGGACGCCGCCGAACTGTCCACCTTTGCGGCCCGGAATGATGTGATGAAGGTTGGTGCTGCGGAAATTCCCTTTGCACTTGTCCGGTCGTGCATGGGAGCGACAACGGTCGCTGCCACCCTTGCCTGCGCGGACCGGGTCGGTATTGGTGTCGTTGCCACGGGGGGTATCGGCGGCATTCATCACGGGTGGCATCAATCGCATGACGAGTCGCACGATCTTCGGGCGATCGCAAGGACACGCGCCATTCTGGTTGCTTCGGGAGCCAAGGCCATCCTGGACATTCCCCGCACACTGGAGCGTCTTGAAACACTGGGCGTTGCAGTCATTGCGTTCGGCCAGGATGCCTTCCCGGCTTTCTGGTCCCGCGAATCCGGCATCAATGCCCCCATGCGTCTTGATACCGTCGAAGAGATTGTCAGGTTTTCTGCCATTCAGCGAGAGAGTGTTGGCTCCGGGGGTCTCCTTGTTGCCAATCCTGTCCCTGAAAATATGGAGATCCCCCGAGCGACTGTGGCCGAATGGATCGGCAGGGCACTGGCTGAGGCAGAGGCGGAATCAATCACCGGCAAGGCAGTGACACCCTATCTTCTTGATCGGATCAGAACGTTGTCGAACGGGCAGTCAGTCGCGACCAACCGCTGTCTTGCTGTTGCAAATTCTGCGCTTGCCGCACGGATTGCCGCAGGTCTGGCCATGAACTGAGATCAATGACCAATCCGAGACTCACATTGAAGGGAGTTTGTGCTATGCAGGTCCCAATCGTCCTCAGCCGGGAGTTGGAGCAGCTGCGTGAATCCGAATAGTGCCCAATGGTGGCGAACCTCCAGTCTGCTTGCATCCCTCAGGGCAAATTTCCTGACCGGTCTTGTTGTCGTTGCCCCCGCTGGCCTGACCATCATCATCGTCTGGACTGTGATCAGCGCAATTGACTCGCGAATCCTGCCCCTCCTCCCACCACAATTCAATCCGAATACCTATATCAACATCGGCTGGGAGATTCCGGGTTTCGGTCTGATAATCTTCCTGTTTTTCACCGTCATCATCGGATATTTCACCAAAGTCCTCCTTGGCCGGACCCTTTTGCGCTGGATCGAGTTTGTCGTCACCAAGACACCCGTTATCCGGACAGTTTACAATGCCATCAAACACATTGCCGAAACAGTCATCTCGCAATCGAATCAATCCTTCGACCGGGCCTGCCTGATCGAATACCCCCGCCAAGGCATCTGGGCAGTTGCCTTCTTTTCATCCTATGCAAAGGGCGAGATTGAAGAGCGCAGTCCCGACGGTGAGACGATAATCAGTGTCTTTCTGCCCACAACACCCAATCCAACCTCCGGGTTTTTGCTTTTTGTAAATGAAGACGATGTCGTGTGGCTGAATATGACCGTGGAGGATGCTGCAAAACTCGTGATCTCGGCCGGTCTTGTCTACCCGAAAACATAGGATTCTCCAAAATGAATCCACTGGATTGCCCGATGTCTCTCACCCCCGCGAAGCGCCTTCGTTCAGTGACCGTTCGTGCTCAGCAACGATTGCCCGAAATCAGTATGTCATGAACCTGCTGCCCGCTCCGCCCGCACCTCCAAGAGGTTGCGCGCCTCCCGCCCGCAGGCGATGGCGATGAGATGGACGGGCCCGTCATGGTCCCGGCATCCCTCCGCGTAGCCCTTCTCCCGCATCCGGGTGAAGGCGGCGTCGAGTGCTACCTCGGCAGCATCCGCACTGTCCGCCATCTTGAACTCGAGGATGAACACCTGATCCCCGAGATGGACCACCATGTCGGCCCGGCCATGGCCGGAGGCCTCTTCCGCGCGCACCTCCACCCCGATGGAACGGAAGGCCATGTGCAGGAGACCGGCCCGTGATGGATCCGGGCAGGATGCAGGGTCCTGTGCCCCACGATCGGGTTGTGTAGGGCGCGGCCCGTCATGACCGCGTACCGTCCAGACTCTGTCATGCCGACGGCGGCCGGGACTCCCGTCCCCCTCCAGCGCATGGATATCATCGCTTGGTGGGAGCGGGAACGCGCCCGGACCCTGGCGGAGTGCCAGACGGCGGCCGAGCGGATCACACAGACAGCCCTTGACGCGATCGACGCTGTGCCGGATCGCACCCTCGTGCTCAAGGGATCGCGGGTGCTGCGACCTGTCCGCGAGCAGATTGAGGCAGAGTTGGCGGCAGTCAATCAGGATCTGGCACGGTCCCTGCAGATGGGCCTGACGGACGTTGTCGAACGTATCGAGGGAAGGGATGGAGCGGACAGCCCAGACAAGACCTTACAGGAGACCGCCACCTTGGCCGCAGGCGGTGTGGGCATGGCAGCGGCTGCCGGCGGTCTGGCCTTCAGTGCCACATCCTTGGCCACCGCATCCTCGACGATCCTCTTCGTCATCCCGGTGGTCGCAATCTCCTGGCCCGTCTTTCTTCTGGCAGGAGCTGTGGCGGCTCTGTTGGGGACAGTCTCGACCACGGCCCTCGTCAAGACCGGCAAGCAGCGCAAGCGTCGGTGCCGGATGGATGTCCAGACACGCATTCAGGACTCCCTTTTGGCCGAGGATGCCGACCCGGTCTCATCCTGGCCACACTTCCGGCAGCAGCTCGACCGGGCCAGGGATACCATGCTTGCACAGTTGACATGATCTTTGCCGCAGCGGTTCCCTTTGTCGTCCCGGCCAGGTTCCAGGCGGCCGTGGCGGTCGGGGAAGTTGCCCGGTATGGGGCGATCCTGAAGAGCAAAACACCGGACGGATCGTCAGTCATCTGCAGGAGACCGGGGTTCTCAGCAGACTGGTCGATACCGGTCTGTCGCTCGGCGGCGGGCCGCTGGATGCCGCCACTGGCATCTACGACATCGTGCAGAACGAGCAGATCAAGGGTCGCCTTGATGTCATGCAGAACATGATGGGCGGCCTGCAGGCCCTGAATGTCGCCACGCTGGCCTCCTCCGTTGTCGGGATCGGCGTGACCGTCGCCAGCACGATGATGATCCTGCAACGGTTGCGCGGCCTGAAGTCGGATCTCTCCCGCATCGAGGAGACGGTGGATCGCATCCCGGCCCATTTGAACATCGAGGGGTCTGCCCGGGATACGTGTAAAAAGCTGTCATAGCGTACATGGGGCACCGATGCCCCCCCTGACCGGTTCCGGTGGCTGTCGAACCCGGCCCCGGCCCACCCGCTTTCCGATCTTCCCGTGGATCGCCCGGATGCCGAGATCGGTGGATGCGGCCTGCGTCTGGATTTCCTTCACCGGCGCCGGTCGGAGCGGTGGCCGCGCGCGGCCGCGACATGGGTGCTGTGGGAGTCAGAATTGGCTGAACGGGACTCTATGACAACTTTTTACACGTATCCCGAGCAGACCCCGTGAAGTTCCTGCAATGATATGGTTTCCAGGACAGGAATGCACCGCAGGATCATCGGGCCGATTCCCCAACAGTCTGACTTTCAGATGCAAAACTGATTCTGTCTTCGACACTGTCCGGGAATCCGTCATGCGTGCATTTGGCACGAGAGCTGGCCTCCAATTCCAGCACAACGCATGACCCCGGAGATTTTGGCGGCCCCGAGGACAGTCAAAAATCAGAAAATCAGCACCACTCGTGCAGAAGATGGATCAGGCTTTTCCCGATGATATGTGATATAAATGCAACAAAAATGATAATAACTGCTCATTTGCAAAGAATCGCTGGCGAAGTGATTGCCATCGCTTGCGATATCCTGATGCGGTGGATACTTGCACTTCCATCTGCTCTAATCGGGTGCCGCTCTGGTATCTGATTACAGACCTGCCTTAAGACTTTGCGCCCGCTTCGGCGGGCGTCTTTATTTTGGGGAATTATATACCTGAATATACAGGGGCTTGTGATGCCCTCCATTCGGCCATTGTCTT
>JAPOSK010000017.1 GCA_026709725.1 Paracoccaceae bacterium
CCATCACCTCGGTGCAGGAGCGGATGGAGCGTTTGCGCTTATGGCTGCAGCACCGGATATTGATCCTGAAAAGGGTCGGGACCATGCCCGTTCCCTGGGCGTGGATGACAGGCGGGCGTACGGGAGTTGGCAGGAGATGCTCACGGCCGAAAACGCCCGGGAGGCAGACCGGCTTGATCTTGTGACCGTTGCCACACCGAATGCATCACACTATGGGATCACCAGGGCTTTTCTGGCGGCAGGCTTTCATGTTCTTTGTGAAAAGCCAATGACGATGACCGTCGCGGAGGGAGAGGAGATCGTCAGGCTGGCTGCGGCCCGGCAACGGATCTGTGCCGTCAACTACTGCTACTCGGCATATCCGCTGGTTCGACACATGCGGCGGATGGTCGCCCGGGGCGATCTCGGTGCCGTGCGCGTTGTTGTGGTCAATTTCAGTCACGGACATCATGCCAATGCCGCTGATGCCGACAATCCACGCATCCGCTGGCGCTATGATCCGGCTGTCGCAGGCATGTCGGGCCAGATGGCCGATTGCGGTATTCATGCACTGCATCTGGCCACATTCATTACAGGACAGCCCGTCGAGCGTGTCGCAGCAGATTTTGTATCCTGCGTTCCCGGTCGGAGCCTTGAGGATGATGCCATGGTCAATTTTCGTCTCACGGGCGATATTGTCGGGCGGCTGTGGACATCGACGATCGCCATCGGACGCCAGCACGGCCTTGATATTCAGATCTTTGGTGAAGCAGGCGGTCTTCGCTGGACGCAGGAGCATCCCAATCAGGTTTTTTGTCAGATGCTTGGTGGGCGGACTGAAATCATCGAGAAGGGTGAGGAAAATCTCGGGTCGGATGCCGCACGCCTCAGCCGGGTCGTCATTGGTTCACCGGAAGGATTCCCGATGGCCATCGCCAACATCTATCTTGACCTTGCCGCCGCCATCAGGGCACACAACGCCATGCAGGACCTGCCACCCACTGTCCATTATCCCTCGGCCATTGATGGTTTGCGATCTGTGGCAGCTGTTGAAGCGGCTGTCAAATCTGCAAGAGATTCAGGTTCGTGGCAGGATGCAAGGCCCCCGATGGACTGCAATCACTGCGCATAGGGGACACCCGATATGCCCACCCGGACCCTGATGGCGGGCACTGTCCGCCCGATCTGTCAACGGTGACCAGGGACGACGGGCCCTTTCCCGGGACCAGTCAATCCGCGCAGCATGCCGGCCCGTCATTGCTTTGGCATCATCACCCCGGGACTCCTTCCACCAGCTGCGGCTTTCGGTGCGGGCAGGGCGATGGATGCCCTCGCTGCCTCCTTCGCAAAGCCGAACTCTCTTCTGGCGGAGGAAGGCAGGACAGTCCAGCCTGTGACACAACCCGGTCCGTTATCGGCCCGGTGGTCATGGTCTCTCCGGGTTACATCACCCGCGCCTGCATGGGTGAGGGGCGGCCAACACAACACGCATGAGCGTGCTGGACGCGCGCGGGTGGCACCAGTGTTTCGGCCGTCCAGGCAATCCGCCACGTCTGACCGTCTTGATGTGGCCGGCTGGATGGCGGTACCATGGCGACCGCCGGAGGCTGTCCAATGGGCCAGTGAATGACCGGTTCCATCTCGTGCGGGTCGCCCGATTCGTTCGAATCAGGCCAAGAATTGGGGCGCGTCGGGAGAATGTCAATAAAGGTCATCTGTTCGGGATTTGCTCCCCTCATGACGGGGATACATTTGCTGAGCAGGGTAAAGTAGCGTATTGACCGCTGCAACTTGCCGGTCATTGACCGTCTCGCAGCGGTCCAGCCGTGAGGGTAAGGCGAGAAATGAGTGCCGATGGTGACGAATACACGCAGTTCCGGAAATGTGCCTTGCTGGCCAATCCTTTTCGCTGTCGTGCCAATGATCACGGAAGAGATCATGGTGCAGGAGTCGGCACATATACTTTTGCGCCTCAGAAAGCATGTCTTTGCCGGCTTGATCAAAATCGTGAGGCATAAGCCTCAGGAACGCCATTTGAACCGGATTGAGGGCATTGGCATGGAAGGCGTTTATTTCGACGGGGTGACAGCTGCACTGTCCGACCCTTTGAGTCCTGTCATTCCTCCGAGTCCTGTCATTGAGAGACATGGCGCTCGTAAAATGACCCTGCTGAAGGTTTCATCCATGCGCCCGATTGTTTCCATGAAGGCAAGAACGCATCCCGGCAAGGCAATTTGAGGGCATGGGCGTGTCAATCGAAGAAATGCAAAAGTCACAGGGTATCCTTGCAGAGACGCTCTCCCGGATGATGCCGGAACAGCGGCATGCCCAGTCGGCAACTGGCCTTGAAGATCGTGCAGAAACTGCCCCCAACGTGTCGCGCAGCGGTGAGCGTTGCCGAAATCCGGATTTCCTGTTCCTCGATGCCAGTGCACGGGGAAGTGTGCACCTGCTTTCCCTTGACACCAAAGATCCTTCGATCATGGCCCGCTCCAAAGACAATCCGGATCATGCGAACAGTCGTGCTTTCCGTCATGCAGAGTCAATCGGGATGTGTTCTTCTGATGCCCGGGGCCAGCCGGTGCTGCGCGCGCGTGGGCAGGGATCATATTGGCTTCTCAAAATTTGTGATCAAGTCGCCGGTGCCCCGGAACATGGCGGGGAGGCTTTCACGCAGCACAAAGAGACGGATGGGTTCGACTTCTCGTGATCAGGTCTGAACTCCTTGAACTGATCGCAAACGGGGAAAACTCCGGCATTGAATTCAAGCACGACGGCTTGCGGCCCGAAAATCTGGCGAAAGAAATCGTGGCATTCGCCAATTTTCAGGGCGGCCGCATTCTGCTCGGGGTCGATGATGACGGAACGATAACCGGAATCCAGCGACACGATCTGGAAGAGTGGGTTATGGATACAGTGTTTGGCCGGTATGTCCATCCCATGATTCTTCCTTTTTACGAGGAGATCAAAATTGATGATCGACACCGGGTTGCGATCATCACCCTGAGTCAGGGTCCGGCCAAGCCGTATGTGGTCCGCAACCGGGGCCGTGAGGACATCTATGTTCGGGTGGGAAGCACGTCCCGGCTTGCGACACGGGAGCAGCAGGCCCGGCTGTACTCAGTGGGCGGTATGCTGCACACCGAACTCCTGCCGGTGCCCGGAAGCGGTCTCAGCCATCTCAGCCTGGAGCGGCTGAAGGACTATCTGTCAACAATTGTAGGAGATGAGACCCTTCCGACTGACCAGGACAGAGAGGGGTGGGAGGAGCGCCTGCTTGGCCTGGGTTTCATGGCTGAACGCGAAGCCGGACCACCGCTTTGCTCCATCGCAGGGCTGGCTCTTTTTGGTCATGCCCCGCGTCGATTGCTGTTTCAGGCAGGCATCCGGTGGATGGCATTTGGAGGGGCCGGCAAGAGTTATAAAGCCCTGGATGACAGGCTGATTGATGGCCCGCTGGTCGCTCTGCGGAGCACGCCTCCTCGTGGCGGCAGATCAATTGCTGAAAGCGGACTCATTGAAGGTCTCACAGACGCAATGCAGCCATTTGTGACCGAAGAATCTGCCGCGATGGATACCTCGATGCGGAGAGAGCGTCACTGGCTGTATCCGGTGGAAGTCCTCAGGGAGGCGATCGTCAACGCAATCGCCCATCGTGACTGGACACGCCATGAAGAAATTGAGATTGCGCGATACACAGATCGTCTGGAGGTATTGAGTCCCGGTGCACTGCAAAATTCAATGACGGTTGAAAAAATGGTTGCCGGTCAGCGTTCTCCCCGAAACCCCCTCATCGTTGAGGTGCTGCGCGACTACGGTTACGTGGATGCCAGAGGCATGGGGGTGCGCAAAAAAATCATCCCCCTCTTGAGGGAGCACAACGGAACCGAGCCCGAATTCATCGCTACAGATGACCATCTTCGGGTCATTATGCGCAGAAAATCAACAGAATCAGTCTCTGCGGATGAAGGGGACGGCGACGAGACATAGGGTCTTTCCGATTTCCCAATATCCATTCGCTAACGCGGACAGATTCCGGCAGGCCAGTCGGAGATGGAGGTACGCAATCCTGCTGGTGCAACCACTCGCAATACCGGTGTATATATGTGTGTTCGTGATATGTAGTTGTTTTGGGCGAAGAGAAGGCGGATGCAACTTTTCGAAGAATTGGGGTTCAAGTGGGATCGTTCTGCGGTCCCGGCTGGTGCGCCCGCATCCGTTGACCGTGCAGCCTTTCGCTACAGGCAGATGCTGGCGCAATTCGTGTTTGATGCGAGTTCACTTGAAGGGAATCCCTTCACCTATCCCGAGGTCAAGACTCTTCTGGATGGGGTGACAGTCGGCGGACACAAGCTGACCGATGAACGGCAGGTTCTTAACCTTGCCGCTGCCGCAGGGGAGCTGTTTTCTCTGGTCAAAGCGGGATCGTTCCGTCTCGACAAGGCAACCTTTGATCACCTCCATGCCCTTGTCGCCCGTGAGGAAACCTTGGAGTGGGGGCATTTCCGGGGTGAAGGCGAGTTTACGGACATAACGCCGCGCGTTGGTCTCGGCTACGAAGGTGAATTTGTGCCTTCCCACCTGACCGAACCCGGTGCAGAAAATCTCAAGAGGCTGTTTGAAGAAGCTGTACAATCTCTTGAGGCAGAGGTTCGCGCTCCCCGCGAGCGCGGGATGGCCTTCTTCCTGTTCGGGGCTTTGCAACAGTTCTACTTTGACGGAAACAAGCGCACATCACGTTTCATGATGAATGGAA
>JAPOSK010000504.1 GCA_026709725.1 Paracoccaceae bacterium
AATTGAGACCTGGTGATATCTTCACCCATGGAGTCGTGCCCATCATCGGACTCTTTGCCATCGCAGCCCTTCTCATGCTTGCTGTCAGCCGCACGGTCTCGTGCGGGAACCAGCCGGAATCAGGCAGCCGGGCACCCTGATCCATTCCGGGGAATCGGAACCCATCACCCGGTGGCAGGCATTATGGAACATCATGTATAGACCCTGTCGTCACAGAATCGGAGTTGGCAGCGCAGGCAATCACTATGGACACGAAGACACTTGAAGCGGCCATCGAGGCTGCATGGGACAGACGGGACACGCTCGCCCCATCCACACGAGGCGAATCCCGCGATGCGGTCGAGGCAACACTTGATGCCTTGGACGCGGGCCGGATTCGGGTGGCCGAGAAACGGCCCGACAACAGCTGGCACGTTAATCAGTGGACAAAGAAAGCGGTTCTCCTCGGATTCCGACTGAATGGTATGGCACCACAAAGTGGTGGCCCGCAGGGGTCCGGCTGGTGGGACAAGGTTGACTCCAAATTCAGGGGCTGGACACCGGATGACTGGCACTCCGCCGGTTTTCGTGCTGTGCCCAACTGTGTCGTTCGCAGGTCTGCCTACATTGCTCCCGGTGTGGTTCTGATGCCGTCCTTTGTCAATCTCGGGGCATATATTGATCGGGGGACGATGGTGGATACATGGGCGACGGTGGGGTCGTGTGCACAGATTGGCTGCAACGTCCATCTCTCCGGCGGCGCCGGGATCGGTGGTGTGCTGGAGCCGATGCAGGCCGGACCGACAATTATCGAAGACAACTGTTTCATCGGGGCCCGATCTGAAGTGGTTGAAGGCGTGATTGTCCGCGAGGGTTCTGTGATTGGCATGGGAGTCTTCCTTGGCCAGTCAACCAGAATCGTGGACCGTGAGACCGGTGAGATTCTCCATGGAGAGGTTCCACCCTATTCTGTTGTGGTTTCCGGCTCACTCCCGAGCACAAATGGTGTGAACCTTGCCTGTGCTGTCATCGTCAAGCGGGTCGATGCCCGCACCCGCAGCAAGACGGCGATCAATGACCTCCTGCGCGATTGATGAACTCGTCGGAAAGGCCAGGCCTTGCGTGATCCGGTAGCACTGACACAGCAGCTGATTCGCTGTCCCTCGGTGACACCAGAGGAGGCCGGTGCGCTGCAGCTGGCTCTGGAGACCCTGTCAGATGCCGGTTTTGAATGCGTCCGGGTCGACCGGAACGAAACACCGAATCTCTTCGCCCGCTGGGGAAAGAGTGGTCCGGTTTTTGGCTATAATGGTCACACGGATGTCGTGCCCGCCGGTGATCTTGACGGATGGGCTGACGATCCATTTGGTGCCGCGATACGGGATGGCCGGATCTGGGGCCGGGGGGCGGTCGACATGAAGTCCAGTGTTGCGGCGTTTCTCACTGCAGCCTGTACGTTTGTTGAATCCAGCCCACCCGACGGTTCCATCATCATCACCCTGACCGGTGACGAGGAAGCCGTTGCGGCCGATGGGACTGTGGCCATCCTCGACTGGATGCAGGCCAATGGTGAACAGATGGATGTCTGTATGGTGGGCGAACCCAGTTCAAGGGAGATCCCCGGCGATTCAATCACAATCGGCCGCCGTGGTTCACTCAGTCTTCGGGTCCGCATTGAAGGCCGACAGGGACATTCGGCCTATCCCGAGCTCTACATCAACCCGGTTCATGCAATGGCAGACTTTGCCCATCGCATCGCATCGCGCACACTGGATGCGGGGACAGATGACTTTCCACCCTCATCGCTGGCCCTGACCTCAATTGACACCGGGAATGTGGCAAGCAATGTTGTCCCGGCCGCATGTCATGCGGCACTCAATATCCGCTTCAATGTCCTCCATCAATCGACCACGCTGGTCGAATGGCTGCACGATGAGATTGAGACAGTCAAAAAAAACCATGGGGTCAGGGGATCCCTGGAAGTGGTTTCCGTTGCCGAATGCTTTCTGACCAGGCCCGGCGCGTTCACCGATCTCATTGCCGAAACCGTGACTGCCTTTACCGGTCGTCCCCCGAACCTGTCCACTGGTGGCGGGACATCGGACGCCCGGTTCATCCACAGCCATTGCCCGGTTCTTGAACTTGGACTTGTCGGCAGGACCCTGCACCAGGTGAACGAGAATGTTCCCATTCGGGATATACTTGCCCTCACAGAACTTTACCGATCCTGTCTTGAGAGTTTTTTTGGCTGACCCCATCACCCGCCAGCTGGTTGTCATGGTCAAGGAGCCGGTTCCGGGGCGCATAAAATCCCGGCTGGCCCGTGAGACCAGCACTCTCTTTGCCACCTGCTGGTATCGCCGGCAGATGTGCAGGTTGATCCACTGTCTGGCCCGGGACCGGCGCTGGACAACCCATCTGGCGATTGCTCCTGACCGGGCCTGTTCATTGAGCCGGATCTGGCCGGATCACCTCCATCGTATCCCGCAGGGCACGGGGACCCTCAGCCACCGGATTCGGCGTGTCTTTCAATCCATGCCGCCGGGTCCGGTCATCGTGATCGGCTCCGATATTCCAGGCATCCTGCCCGACCATATCTTTGATGCGTTCCGCATGCTGGGGCGTCACAGGGTCGTCATCGGCCCATCCGATGACGGTGGCTACTGGCTCATCGGTCTGCGGCGCCTGCAATCACTGCCCCGTCACGGCCTCAGCGGCGTCCGCTGGTCAACATGCCATGCTCTTGAGGATACAGTCCAGAGTTTTTCTCCCCATCGTGCTGCGATCACGGTCCGGCTGAATGATGTTGACACACTCAGCGATATCACAGGAGCGAATCAGGGAACCCCGTTGCCCCGAAGGGCTTCGCATCCCGTGTAACCTGTCCCCATCTGGCAGGCGGCATGAAAAACCGCTAGATTTGTTGGTTAGGGACAGGGACGGGTTCATGTCATCACAGGGAGATGACCATGCAGGATCGGCATATCCTCCTGATTATTTGTGGCGGGATTGCAGCATACAAGTCGCTGGAGCTGATCCGGTGTCTGCGCAAGGATGGAGCTGAGGTCAAGGCTGTTCTGACGGCGGCCGGTGAGAAATTCGTAACACCCCTCTCCGTCTCGGCCTTGACGGGGAACCCCATAAACAATGCCCTGCTTGATCATGAGGCCGAGGCCGATTTCGGTCATATCGAGCTGGCCCGCTGGGCGGAGCTGATTGTCGTTGCTCCAGCCACCGCTGATTTTCTGTCGATCATGGCCCAGGGCCAGGCACCGGACCTTGCCTCGGCAGTGCTGCTTGCCGCGACCTGTCCCGTGATGTGTGCACCGGCCATGAATGTTCACATGTGGCAGAAGCCCGCGACCCAGCGCAATCTTGCAGCGCTCGTCAGCGATGGAGTTGAGATGATCGGCCCTGAAGAGGGGGAGATGGCCTGTGGTGATTTCGGACCCGGTCGGATGTGTGAGCCGGATGTGATCCTTCAGGCGATTTGTGCACGGTCAGGAGTGCCGGCAACCGGACTGACAGCAATTGTGACAGCCGGTCCGACCCGGGAATCCATCGATCCTGTTCGCTATCTGACCAACAGATCATCGGGGAAACAGGGAATTGCGATTGCGGCAGCTCTGGCTGCCCGGGGCATCCGGACCAAACTCATTCTGGGGCCGACGGAGATCGTGCCGCCAGCCCACCTGCAAACGATCTCGGTCACGAGTGCCGCCGAGATGCATACGGCTGTGCACGAGGCTCTGCCCGCTGATCTCTTCGTTGCCTGCGCGGCAGTTGCAGACTGGCGGCTGGCAGTTCCGCATGAACACAAGATGAAAAAACGCGGCAGGGAAGAGACATTCACGCTCGAATTACACAGAAATCCTGATATCCTGGCAAGCGTCGCCAAACTGAAGGGCAACAGGCCGCGCCTCGTTGTCGGCTTTGCGGCGGAAACGGAGAATCTGATCGGGAATGCGCGGCATAAACTGGCCAGCAAGGCATGCGACTGGATTGTTGCCAATGACGTTGGTGCTGCATCAGGAACCTTCGGTGGCGCACACAACACTGTGACCATTCTGACCGATCAGAAGACAGAAGAGTGGCCCACCATGACAAAACAGGAACTGGCCCGGACGCTTGCCGGGCGGATACAGAGCACACTGACCGATGGTCGCGATCAAGATCAGCTGGACGGATGAGGCCGATCAGGCCCTTGGTCTGCCGAGGCGTGAAAGCCCGGGCGCAGCCGGGCTGGACCTCAAGGCCAACCTGCTGATCGCTGACCGTTTGGCGGGAATCGGAATCGCCCCGGGCGCATTCACCCTTGTGCCGACAGGTCTGCGTGTTGCGCTGCCACCGGGCTATGAGGCGCAGGTGCGCCCCCGATCAGGACTTGCATACCGATCAGGCGTGACGGTCCTGAACTCTCCCGGGACGATTGACAGCGACTATCGTGGCGAGATCAGGATTCTTCTGGTCAATTTCGGCACCAGTCCCGCCTCAATCCTGCATGGGGACCGGATTGCCCAGCTGGTCATTGCTGCATTGCCCCCGTATGAGATTCATCCTGTCCGCGATCTTGACAGCACCACGCGCGGGCATGGTGGATTTGGCTCGACCGGGCGGTGAGTGCGGCACCCGCTGCTCCGGATGCCTTACCGGGTTTGGGATGGGGACGGATATCCAATGATGGTCTGGGCC
Organism: Paracoccaceae bacterium; assembly: GCA_026709725.1. Classification (GTDB taxonomy): domain Bacteria; phylum Pseudomonadota; class Alphaproteobacteria; order Rhodobacterales; family Rhodobacteraceae; genus MPNP01. The sequence goes on from JAPOSK010000504.1 coordinate 4,672, forward strand.
CTGGGTCTTGGGCTTGTCGGTCTGGTGGGGCTGTATGCGCTCATGCTCCGCCGGCTGCG
>JAPOSK010000160.1 GCA_026709725.1 Paracoccaceae bacterium
GGTTGAAGCGGAATGGGGGCAGGCCCGCGGTGCAGGAGCCGTCAAACTTGGTGCCAGCGAGATCTACACCGCCTTGGCAACGGGTCATGTGGATGCTGTGCGCTGGGGGGATGAATCGCAGAACCTTGCACAGGGACTGCATGAGGTTGCCCGCTACTACATCAAGCCCGCACCCATGCCCGCACCCAATAACCATATCATTGTCAATCAGGCCGTTTGGGATTCACTGCCACCGGATCTGCAGGCGATCATGGAAGGTGCCGCCAAACTGGCTTCCGTGAAGTACCAGACCCTGACCGCCCGGTCCCGGGGTTCCGCGCGTCAGGCCCTTGAGGATGCAGGCATGGAGTTCATAACCATTCCATCCGCCGAATGGCTGTCAATGCAGCAGAAAGCCCGCGTGATCTGGGCCTCCTATGCCGGCCACGATGAACGCACAGCACGGGCTGTTGCACTGTTGCAGGAGTTTCTGGTCGAGCTCGGACGATGAGAGCCCCGGGGCTGGCAGTTTGGGATCCCGCCTGATGCATCTGGCCCGCCGGATTGATGCGCTGATCATGCGAACTGGTATCGGGGCGGCTTATCTTCTCTTTCTCATTCTTGGGATCATCGTGCTTGATGTGATCATGCACTCGGTCTTTGGTGCGCCGCTTGCCTGGACCCAGGATCTTGTTCGCTGGAGTCTGGTCTTCTACATCTTCCTTGGTGGCGCCTATGCCCTGCAGGCGGGTGCATTTGTACGCGTTGATCTCCTCTATGCCCGCCTGACACCCCGTGCGCAGGGGCTGATTGACCTCACAGTCAGCACCGGTCTGGTGGTCCTGTTTCTTGCCGTCATGATCAATGAGGGACTCGCTTTCGGATTGCATGCGTTCCGTATTGCCGAGACCACGGCAACGGCCACCTGGCAGGGCCCGGTCTGGCCCGCCAAACTCGTGCTCCCGGTCGGCTCGGCACTCCTCGGACTGGCATGGCTCGCCGACGCCATCCGCGCGCTGGACCGGCTCCTTGCATCACCGCCGAGAGATCCGCCGACTGCAGATGCATCCGGCGCATAATCAATGGATGCCGGTCTCCTGACCATACTGATCTTCGGGAGTCTGGCTCTCACCCTTGCCCTTGGCGTTCCAATCGCCATGGCCCTCGGTGGCCTCAGCGCGGCCTTCATCGCAGTTTTCTGGGGACCGAATGCGCTTTCGATCCTCGTTCTCAAGGCCTGGAGTCTGGCCTCATCCTATGAGCTGCTCGCGGTGCCTCTCTTCATCTTCATGGCAAGTCTGCTTGATCGGTCACGAATCGCTGATGACCTCTATCAGACGCTGGGCATGCTGCTTCGCAAAAGGCCCGGCGGTCTCGCTGTCGGCACCATTCTGATCTGCACGATCTTTGCTGCCATGACGGGGATCTCCGGTGCGGCGACGGTCTCGATGGGCCTGCTTGCTCTCCCGGCCATGCTGAGACAGGGCTACAATCCCCATCTCGCTCTTGGTACAATTGCAGCCGGTGGTTCGCTTGGCATCCTGATCCCGCCCTCGATCACCATGATCATCTATGGGATGGTCGCCCAGGTCTCAATCGGCAAACTCTTTGTGGGAGGAGTTGCGCCCGGGCTTCTCCTCGCCGGTCTTTTCATCGCCTACATTGTCATCCGCACGGGTCGCAATCCGGGTCTCGCTCCCGGCGCACCACCCGCGGATTGTGTCCGGCGTGATTTCCGGAGAGTCCTCCGGACACTGATTCTGCCCGCCGGGCTGGTGTTCATCGTGCTGGGTTCGATTTTGACAGGACTTGCCTCCATAACAGAAGCCGCTGCCCTTGGCACGGTCGGGGCCCTGCTGGCGACCCTGGCCCGGCGCGGCCGGGCCGGGCGGCCGGTGCATGAAGCGACGCTGCAGACACTCAAGCTCTCAATGATGATTTTCTGGATCGTGATTGGTGCCGCCGCCTTTGCCGCTCTCTATACGGGTCTGGGTGCCGGAACCCTGATTCGGGATGCTGTTCTCGCTTTCGGCCTGAATCCCTATGTTGTCCTGTCCGGCATGATGGGCCTCCTTCTTCTCCTGGGCATGGTGATGGAAACCACCGGCATCATCATGATTGCGGTTCCCGTCCTGGCCCCGATCAGTCAGGCTCTGGGGTTTGATCCTGTATGGTTCGGCGTTCTCTTCATCATTGTCATGGAGATCGGATTCCTGACACCCCCCTTCGGATTCAATCTGTTCTACCTCAGGGGTGTCGCACCCCCGGCCGTCACCACTGGAGATATTTACCGCTCAACAGCACCCTTCGTCCTCCTTATGCTCCTGGGCCTTGTCATCTGTATCGTGTTCCCCATGATGATCACCGGGTTGCCAATGCTGGCGTTTGGATGACCCCACGATGGGCCAGGAGGCATGATGGCCACGGCAAGACGATCCCGACCGCGCCCCATTCCCTACCTTTTGCTGGTCCTGCCGCCGCTCTTCTGGGCAGGCCATATTCTCTTTGCGCGCATCACCATCGACGAAATTCCACCTGTCCAACTCTCCTTCAGTCGCTGGCTGTTGGCCGGACTGATCATTTTCCCCCTGACCTGGCGTTCGGTCAGGGCCAAGGGTCATGTGATCCGCCACCGCTGGCGCGATATCCTCAAACTGTCCATATTTGGCGTGATCTGTTTCAGCTCGATCCTCTATTACGGCCTGCAGTCGACGACTGTCATCAATGCCGGATTGTGGCAGGCCCTGGCCCCGTTCATGATTTTGATTCTCTCATGGATGCTTCTGGGCAACACCCTCACCGTCACCCATCTTGCCGCAGTCGTTCTTGCCTGCCTTGGTGCGATCATTGTGCTGGCCCAGGGAAATCTTGGCGACCTGTTCTCACTTGATCTTGTCTGGGGCGACCTCTGGGTCTTGCTGGCCACGATCAGCTGGGCCCTCTATTCGACCTTGCTCAAACACAATCCGCTCCCACTCAAACCCTTCGAATCGCTCACTGTGCAGGTTCTCTTCGCGCTGCCCATTCTGGCACTTGCCGCTGTCATTGAAAGTCTTGTTGTCGGTCCGGGGGTGCTGTCCTGGACCAATGCGGGTTCACTGTTTTATATCGGTCCGGTTTCCGGAGGTCTTGCCCTCGCTCTCTGGATTCGGGGTGTGGCGGATGTCGGACCCGGCATCGCCGGCATCTACATGAATTTGATCCCGATTTTTGCCGCAATCCTTGGCTCTCTCTTTCTCAATGAGGCCTTTTACGGGTACCATGTCATCGGGATCCTGGCGATCTGCGGCGGGATTTTTCTTATCACCGGGATCATCCCCGCCCTCTGGGACCGATTCGGCAGAGAAAGATGAGGGATGCCGATGACAGGGGTGAATGATGGGGAATTCCGGCCACCTTACCGCTCAAGGGCCGGGTAGTCCTCAAAGAGCCGGTTATGTGTATCATTGCAGCGCACAAAGCGGGTGCAGGATGGCAGACTCGCAATGTCAGGAGCGCCGAGATAGGTGCATGCGCTTCGCAGGCCACCAAAAATGTCACGAACGGTGTCATCAAGTGAGGGCCGGTAGGGCAGGAGGACCTCACGCCCCTCACTGGTGCGCCAGAGTCCCAGCCCGTCAAAATGCTTCTCGTTGGCAGCTTGCGAACTCATGCCATAGAACTCGACATAGCGTTGTTCAGCAATCACCGCCCGCCCGTTGGCATCAAGTTCACTGGTGGCGAATTTTCGCGTGATGATTTCCCCACCCCCTTCCTTGTGGCCGGCAAGCATGCCGCCGAGCATCACGAACGCGGCACCGGCCGCCAGCGCCTTCGCAACATCCCCCGGGCCGGTGCATCCGCCGTCAGCCACAATCCGGGCTCCGGCTGAATAGGCAGCCTGGCTGCACTCGATGACGGCCGAAAATTGCGGGAAACCGACTCCGGTCTTGATTCGGGTCTCGCAGACACTGCCGCTCCCGATACCGACCTTGACGAGGTCGGCGCCAGCACTCACAAGCAGAAGAACCTGTTCCGGCGTGACCACATTCCCGGCAATGATCACAAGATCGGGAAATTCATTCCGGAAGGTCTCAACAAACCGGACGAACCGGTTGGTGTGGCCATTCGCCACATCAAGACAGACATATTTGAGGTCGCCGACCGCGTTCATCACCGCACGGAACGTATCGCGGTCCGCGCCCCGCAGACCGACAGTGATGGCACAGAAATCCTTGCGCCGCGGATCCTCGCGAAAGAATGTCAGCAGGTCATCACTTGAATGGGTTTTGGCAAGGCAGGTGAAGATGCCATGCGTCATGAGGGATTTGGCCATGGCCAGCGAACCGACACCATCCATGTTGGCGGCCATGATCGGCACGCCGGTATACTTGATGCCATGACCCCGGTTGAATGACAGACATGTCCGCATTTCGACATCCTTCCGGCTGGCAACACATGTATCGGTCCCGGGAACCATCAGGACATTGTTGTAGTCAAGCTTGATATCCCCGACCTCATCAACCGATACATCATGCTGACCGGGCCGTGCCGTTCCGATTGCTGCAACCGTTTCGTTCCGGTCAAGACCCACTGATGTCTGAAGTTGCATAGCTTGACGATCCAACGCTGCCTGTTTCAATCACGCAATGCAAAACCTGGAGTTGCCCGGATCTGACAGCCCGGTGCTGTGACTGATGCCAGGGACCCGCAAGACATGCACAATGCCCGTCTATCCAGACTGAACCCGGATTCCGTCCACGCCTC
>JAPOSK010000518.1 GCA_026709725.1 Paracoccaceae bacterium
ATCTTGATGGATCGACACCATGACGGGTGGAGATTCAGGGATTGACCGGGTCTTTTTGATCGCTGATTGGGGATCGTCTTGGTGCTGTTATTCCAGTTCCTGCTAGTCACGCGGGGGACCCCGCTCCCGGCCCTATCAATGGAACACACCCAACCCCGCACGCCGCCTGCCGATTCCTGATGCGCAGGGTGGCACGGGGTTCACGTCATGAAGGCAGGCGACCGTCGTGAGCCAGTGGCCTGATTCGATTACATCGTGTCGGGCGGCGGGCACATCGGGACATGTCACTGACAGCCAGCTATGGGGGAATTGTTCCCCGGTTGCAATTGTGCCCTTGACACCCTTTTTCAGTCTGCTATAGCGACACCTCCCGCACACATCTCGGTGTGCAGTTTTATGTGATCTGCCTGAATGTCCTGATCATGGATATGTTCCGTGATCACGGGCATTCTGCCGCGTATTGCTGATTGGGATGATTGGTTGATTTCCCCGCTCTTTTGCCAGCGGGGGTTTTTGAGGGTTGAAACAGGGCACGATTTCATGCCGACGATTCAGCAGTTGATCCGCAAGCCGCGCCGACCAAAGGTCCGGCGATCAAAGTCCGTGCATCTGTTGCGCTGTCCCCAGCGCCGGGGCGTGTGCACACGCGTCTACACCACAACCCCGAAGAAGCCGAACTCGGCCATGCGCAAGGTGGCCAAGGTGCGATTGACCAGCGGATATGAAGTGATCTGCTACATCCCCGGAGAATCACACAATTTGCAGGAGCACTCTGTTGTCCTTATCCGCGGTGGGCGTGTGAAGGATTTGCCCGGAGTTCGTTACCACATCCTGCGGGGTGTTCGTGATACTGCCGGTGTTGAGGATCGGCGCCAGCGACGCTCGAAATACGGCGCCAAGAAGCCGAAGTAAGGAAGATCCATCATGCCGCGCAGACGCCGGGCTGAAGTCCGTGAAGTCCTCCCTGACGCTCGCTATGGCGACAAGGTGCTGACGAAGTTCGTGAACAATCTTATGAAGGACGGCAAGAAAGCCGTGGCTGAAGGGATTGTCTACAATGCCCTTGAGCGGGTTGAGCGCAAGATTCGTCGGGATCCGATCGAAGCGTTTCATGAGGCGCTTGAAAATGTTCGTCCCTCTGTGGAGGTCCGCTCGCGTCGGGTTGGCGGATCAACCTATCAGATTCCAATTGAGGTGCGGCCTGAACGACGCAATGCACTGGCCATCAGATGGCTGATTGCAGCCGCCCGGAATCGTTCGGAAAATACCATGGAAGAGCGTCTTGCAAATGAGCTCATGGATGCAGTCAACCAGCGCGGGGCTGCGGTCAAGAGACGCGAAGACACACACAAGATGGCTGAAGCCAACCGGGCTTTCAGCCACTATCGATGGTAAGCAGAGAACGGTAGGGACAAATCATGGCCAGAGACTATCCACTGTCCCAGTACCGGAATTTCGGCATCATGGCTCACATTGACGCCGGCAAGACAACCACCACGGAGCGTGTCCTCTACTATACCGGAAAGTCCCACAAGATCGGTGAGGTCCATGATGGTGCTGCCACCATGGACTGGATGGAACAGGAACAGGAGCGCGGGATCACGATCACATCAGCGGCGACCACGACATTCTGGGAGCGTACTGAGGATGGAGTCAATCGTGATTCGAAACGCTACCGGTTCAATATCATTGATACGCCCGGCCATGTTGATTTCACAATCGAGGTTGAACGCTCGCTCGCTGTGCTTGATGGAGCGATCTGTGTCCTTGATGCAAATGCAGGGGTTGAGCCGCAGACCGAAACAGTCTGGCGACAGGCCGATCGCTACAAGGTGCCGCGGATTGTCCTCGTCAACAAGATGGACAAGGTTGGAGCGGATTTCTTCAACTGTGTCCGCATGATCGAGTCGCGGACCGAATCAGTTGCGACCCCTGTTCAGATCCCCATCGGTCACGAGGATTCATTTGCGGGAATCGTCGATCTCGTGACGATGAAGGAGTGGACCTGGACTGGTGAGGATCTCGGGGCCAGGTGGACCATCCAGGACATTCGGGAGTCGCTCAGGGAGCAGGCCTCTGAATGGCGGGTCAAGCTCGTCGAGGCTGCTGTCGAGCTTGATGACGAGGCAACGATGCGCTACCTTGAGGGCGAGGAGCCGGACATCGATGAGTTGCGCAGACTGATTCGCAAAGGATGTCTTGAGATGGCCTTCGTGCCGGTTCTTGCGGGATCAGCCTTCAAGAACAAGGGTGTCCAGCCGTTGTTGAATGCTGTGATTGACTATCTGCCCGGACCCCTTGATGTGCCCCCCTGCATGGGCTTCTCGCCCGATGACAAGGATGAGGTGCGCAACATTGTCCGCAAGGCGGACGATTCGGATCCACTTGCTGCCCTTGCATTCAAGGTTATGAACGATCCGTTCGTCGGATCCCTGACCTTTGCCCGGATATACTCGGGATCTCTTGCCAAGGGTGACAGTCTCCTCAACTCGACCAAAACCAAGCGGGAGCGGGTCGGGCGCATGATGATGATGCATTCCAACAACCGCGAAGAGATTGAAGAGGCCCATGCTGGCGATATCATCGCACTGGCAGGCCTCAAGATGACCACGACCGGGGATACGCTGTGTGATCAGAGAGAACCGGTGGTGCTGGAGACGATGACATTTCCTGACCCGGTGATTGAGATTGCGGTCGAACCGAAAACAAAGGCTGATCAGGAAAAGATGTCGCAGGCGCTTGGTCGCCTGGCTGCCGAAGATCCTTCGTTCCGCGTTGAGACCGATATCGAGTCCGGCCAGACAATCATGAAGGGGATGGGTGAATTGCATCTTGACATCCTGATTGACCGGATGAAGCGGGAATTCAAGGTGATGGCCAATATTGGTGCCCCGCAGGTTGCCTATCGTGAAACCATCTCACATGTTGCCGACATTGATTACACCCACAAAAAACAAACGGGCGGCGCCGGACAGTTTGCGCGCATGAAACGTGTCATCGAGCCGCAGGATCTCGGCGAGGGGTTTGCCTTTGAGTCCGAGATCGTTGGTGGATCAATCCCCAAGGAGTATATTCCCGGGGTCGAGAAAGGCATTCTCTCCGTTATGGACTCGGGCCCACTCGCCGGGTTCCCGGTGATTGACGTCAGGGTCCGGCTCATCGATGGCGCCTATCATGATGTGGACTCCTCGGTCATGGCATTTGAGATTGCCGCCAAGGCAGCCATGCGCGATCTGTTGCGCAAGGCAGGAGCGAGGCTGCTCGAACCCATGATGACCGTTGAAGTTGTCACACCGTTGGACTATACTGGCAATGTCACCGGCGATCTTACCAAGCGTCGGGGCCAAATCCAGGGCCAGGAGGCCCGTGGTTCCGTTACGGTGATCACGGCAATGGTCCCGCTCGCCAACATGTTTGGCTACATCAATACATTGCGGTCGATGACATCAGGGCGAGCGAGTTTCACGATGCAGTTTGCGAATTATGACGCTGTTCCGCAAACCATCTCCGATGAAATTCAGGCAAAGTATGCCTGATGTGCAGGAACGGCTGACCCGCGCGATGGACGAAGGTGACCGAGAGACAGCAGACCAGTCAAGGCCAGCGATGAACGAAAGACAGCATTAGAGCCCACTCAGGAAACCGGAAGACACCAGCCAGAACAGATCGAGGGAGTATTTCTCATGGCAAAAGAAAAATTTGAGCGAACAAAACCGCATGTCAATGTGGGGACCATTGGCCATGTGGACCACGGCAAGACCACACTGACCGCAGCAATCACCAAGCAGTTTGGCGAGTTCATGGCCTATGATGCGATTGATGCCGCACCTGAGGAAAAGGAACGGGGTATCACGATCGCAACAGCCCATGTTGAGTACGAGACCGATGCAAGGCACTATGCCCATGTGGACTGCCCCGGTCACGCGGATTATGTCAAGAACATGATCACCGGTGCCGCCCAGATGGACGGCGCAATCCTGGTGGTCAGTGCCGCTGATGGACCGATGCCGCAAACCCGCGAGCATATTCTCCTGGCCCGACAGGTCGGTGTTCCCGCGCTGGTCGTCTACATGAACAAGGTTGATCAGCTTGATGACCCCGAACTGATCGAGCTCGTCGAGATTGAGATCAGGGAACTCCTGAGTGAGTATGAGTTCCCCGGTGATGACATCCCGGTTGTCCAGGGATCCGCTTTGGCCGCACTTGAGGACCGTGATAACGAGATTGGTGCCGACAGCATCAGGAAACTCATGGCGGAGGTCGACGGCTATATCCCGACCCCGGATCGTCCGATCGACAAGCCCTTCCTGATGCCGATTGAGGATGTTTTCTCAATCTCGGGCCGGGGCACCGTGGTGACCGGTCGGGTTGAGCGGGGCGTTGTCGAGGTTGGCGATGAAATCGAAATCGTCGGTATCAAGGAGACCAGCAAGACAACCTGTACGGGTGTGGAGATGTTCCGCAAACTTCTTGATCGGGGTGAAGCCGGTGACAACATCGGTGCCCTCCTGCGCGGCGTTGGCCGTGAGGAAGTCGAGCGGGGCCAGGTGCTCTGCAAGCCGGGGTCGGTCAAGCCGCATACGGAGTTTGAGGCTGAGGCCTATATTCTTGAGAAGGGTGAAGGGGGTCGCCACACACCCTTCTTCACCAACTATCGTCCGCAGTTCTATTTCCGGACCACGGATGTAACCGGTACTGTCGAGTTGCCTGCTGATATCGAGATG
>JAPOSK010000596.1 GCA_026709725.1 Paracoccaceae bacterium
CGAACGGACGCCCCCCGGCATCGCGCGTCAAGCGGGTTTGCCGCAGAACCGCCGCCCCGGGATCAAGTTTCAGCCTCAGCGCAGTTGCTGGATCTGCGAGATCCGCTGCAACTGTCTGCTCTGCGGATGTCGGGATGATTCCGAAGTATTTTTCCAGACTCATATAGAGCGAAGCAGTTGTGAAATCAGCCTTGCTGAAGAGGTCAGGGGTCCGTTTGGCATCGATTTCCGCACATTCAAATGCCACAGGCATCCCATCGGCGAGACGGACCCGGGCCAGTTTGTAAACCGAGTGATGGCGCAGGAGCTCCAGTGCCTTGGCAGCTTCGGCACTCGGGGTACCGTGCTCGGCATTGACAAGGATGCTCGTCGTGGTGCGACCCAGCCGCTCCATATCCTGGGTAAAGCCCGAGAGCGCGGTCAACTCCTGCTGGATCGCAGGCGTGCTGACAAATGTTCCATGACCGATGAGCGTTTTCAGCATCCCACGGCCTGTCAACTCCTGCAACGCTTTGCGGGCAGTCATCCGGCTGATTCCCATCTCATCAGCCATTGTTCTTTCCGATGGAATCTGATCGCCTGCTTTCAGGTGCCCGGACAGAATATCTGCTTCAAGAGCCAGAGCGATCTGGCGGTATCGCGCCTTGGGCGCAGCAGCTACACTCACGACCACTCCAGCCTATCCAACGGACTATACCAATAATTGAGTGGTATATACCAATTCAGCCTGATTGGCAAATACCTGCCCTTGCCCGGAGTCTGTCAACGAGACACTCCTGACCCCATCCTGATTGTCGTGCACCTCTCGTCCAGATTGACACTCCACAACCGAGAGAACCGCTGCAGCCGGTGTCATCCGGCTGGTGGCATCACGGAGGGCGATCCCGGCATTTGAGGGGATCCCCGGCGAACACTCTGGCGGGGTCACCGACAGGATTCGTCTCCTGCATGATTGTCCTGACAGCCTCTCCGGCGGTATGGATCATCCCTCCGGGGGATGTCGGCCCAAAGCTTCGTGATCTTCGGGCTGACAGAGGGTGGCCATGGTGGTGGTCTCTTTTGTCTTGGCAGGGGATGGTGTGGAGTGTCGATATGTCATCAGAAGGCACCTGCGTTGTCATCCGTATGGAGAGGTATTGGGCGGGGAGCACTCTCCCTGATTTCGGTGGCAAACCCAATGGAATCACAATGGAAAACCGATGGATTCCCCGTCCTGGATGCGGCATGGATCGGCACTGCTTCGAGAATGTTCGGGAAACGGGGTGGATGTGTCCTCACTTCCATCCTGTGGCGGCGGATCGCTGATTGGGTTCCGATGCGACTTTGGCCGATCATGCATGATCAGGGGCTGACAGATTCCCGGGTCCGCCATACGGGATCACACGCAGCCACATGAGGTTCAAATCCCATCGGGACATGTCTGGCTCTGGGCCGGACATCTTGATTTCCTGTATTGCATTGATAATGAGATTTCACAGTTTGCCGAATATATCATATCAATCAGTGTCGTCCGGTTTATCGCCAGTGCTTTAAGTTTTTTCAATCCCACTTGCGGTGATCATGTTAATTTGTGCGCGAGGTTTTGCAGGCAGTGATCATCAATAATGAACACCGGACGGAGAGAACCGCGAGTGCGGCTGATTCCGGGCTGCGCTCGAAAAGCAAGTCAGGAACCACCCTCCGGGGGCAGGTGTTAAATTTGTCGCGGTCGGCACTTGTGAATATCACCAGGGTAATAGCGGAGAAGCGGTGTTGAGGCCTTGCATCGGTTGAATCCTGTCTCTGGAACGCGGCGCAGTTGAGGTATTCGGGTATGGTTCTCCAGGGGGAGCGGTGATAACGATACAACTGCCAATTCTTGGGAATACGTCATGATCGAAATCCGGGGTCGGACAATAGAGCGTGTGCTCATCGTGGATGATGATGAAGAGGCTCGGGATGCTTACGAATATACCATAGAGGACATGAAACTGAGTCCGCAGAAGGTCACTGGCCCACTCGCCGGCATTGAGGGGTTTGTTGCCGGAATTCAGTCCAACGAGGCGGTTTTGTGTGACTTCCACTTGAAAAAGCGCGCTTACGCCGAATGGAATGGTGACCAACTTGTCGCTGCATGCATCAAGGCCGACATCCCCAGCATTCTGTGCACCGCCATTACCGAACCACCGATTCGACTCGACTTGCTGAGACATATTCCCGGACTGCTCAGGACAGAAACGCTGGACCCTTCAAAGATCCGCCAGGCATGGGAAAAGTGCCTGCTTGAAATCGACGGTGTGTTTGAGGTTGCGCGCAAGTCCTGGCGGACATTGGTGCGTATTGTCGATCTTGATCAGGACCATAGATGCATCTACGCTGTTCTTCCTGCCTGGGATGTTCACCGCAGGGTAAAAATCGATATGGATAACATTCCGCCGGACATCCTGGCACTGGCCAAGCCCGACCGCCGTTTTCATGCTCAGGTCAATACCGGAGCAACAGACCACCGCGAACTCTTCTTCGACGAATGGGAAGCGAATTGAGCCCCCCTGAATTATTGCGACGACATCTTTGTTTCCTTGATGCTGGGCATGGCAATTGCAGGGTGCCGATTGCAGGGAACGAGGATGAGATCGTCGTTGATGCCGGTCGACAGAGCGCACTTTCCGAATTCCTTCATCAGCAGGAAATCACCCATATCCAGTCAATCTACATGTCGCATGCCGATGCCGATCACATCGGTGCGCTTGCTGGAATCATTGTGACACAACAGGTCACCATTGGGCAGATTTTTCTCAACAGCGACAGCTCCAAGGACAGCAAAATCATCCGAGCATGATGTCATTCCTCAGCGGCTTGTTCGTAAGGTCCAAGGAACCGTTTGCCATTGAAGTGAATCAGATGGGTCGGCGCATCGGCGCGCCACACCTCGGTTTCCCAGGATATGTCCGAGAGATGCCTTCCCATGATAGCCCGGCTCGGAAAAGCCGTTTACGTAAACCAGATCGGGTTTGGCCCCCAGGAACAGGTCTCGCAGCTCGTTGTGGCGTTTGGCATTGACCGGACCGTGGCTGGTCACTGCCTCGATGAGAACCAGCCAGTCTTTTTGGGCGAAGTTCAGGATGACATCCGGCATCTTTCCATGGCGGTCGATGGTTACACCGAGACCGGCCAGGTGTTCTTTCCGGAAATACCCTGTTTTCGATCCCGGGTCTCCAAAAGAGATCACCGTGGCACCGGGTGTAAACCGCGGGGCAAACAATAGGATGATATCACGGATCAGTTCGCTATGACCTCCTGAGGACAGCTGAATTTCAACACCCGGTGCCACAGTGACCGGAATCATCCGCATCCGGCGTTCCCGGGCCCATTTCTGCGCCAGGGATTCGTGTTGCCACAGCCAGTTATCAAGAGACGCCTGCCAGGCATCAGTACCAAATGCGGCCATCGCCTCAAGTGCCTCCGCACTGATCTGATAACATGCCTTGGGGCTGTTGACCGGGCGGGCAGGATCATCCGGGTTGTAGAGAACAATGCCAGCCTCCATCAACTGGTGCAGGGTCTGGCGGCGGATGGTCTCGCGCGTATTCGGTGCATATTTCCGACCGTAGTTCTCCCGGATGAACTCCATGATCGGCGTGACGCCCATGAGTGGGCGACCGAGCTCTGTCCAACTCCCCAAGGGTTCGAGAGCAACAAGAGCCAACAGAACCAGTGCGGATCGGTCATTTCGCTGTCCTTCCGGCACTGCGAAAGCTGTCAGAATTTCGAGTGCATCGTCAATCTTGCGCTGTGCTTCCAGCGGATCCAGACCATCTGTCATCTGCCCCAGTTCCCCGTCAATGATTCTATCGATGTCCAGTTGCTGAAGGCTATGTCCGCCGTACCGGCTGCCAAGCCGCATCAGTGTCTCCCGCCCCGGGTAGCGCAGGGAACGCAGGTCGCTTGCATTGACCTGGGTGTGACCATTGAACTGACGGAAGTACCGGTCTGCAAGGCTGCTGTTCAAGTACAGCGCGATCCCCTCTGCCAGATCCCGGGGCATGCCTTCCCGCCCCGCATGCACCACATTGAGGTGGTTTTCAAAACCGATGACTTTGCCCGGCAGATCGGATGCATAGACCGACGCGCTGAGACGGCGTCGTTCCTCCTTGGCCGTGAACCGGCGGATGACGACATAGCATCCCGTGTTCGGCCACAACCATTTCCGGCTCTCCTCGGTCACCTTGACAGCATTGGGTTTGCGCTGCTTCCTGGGCCAGACGCAGTGTCCACCGCGAAAGTGAACCGGATAGAGAAGTGGCACGGCTCCATCCTCCAGGTCCGCCCGCAGATCCTTCTTCAGCCGGAAATCAACAACCGGCCCTGTCGAGACATCAACGCCAAGATCACCAAGCCTGGATTGAAACTGTGCCATTCTGCTGACGATGCTCTGCTCAATTCCATCGGTTGCGATATGAACGAACAGTTCGGGATCCCTTGAACTGATGACCGAGTCATATGTTGCTCTTCGCGAGGTGAGATCGTCCGTGCCGAGGGTCCCGGTCTCAGGGTTGACTTCGAATGCTCCGCCACCGCTTGTGGTGATCGTGACATCGGTTGCCTGCCCGTGCTTCACAGCATGAAGAATGATGGTTTCCTGGAGGACCGCATCGTCCCTGAAGGCCCGGTCGCGCTCTGTAAAGATGTGCAGGTGGCGCAGACTCATCACCGAGAAGAACTGATCCCTGAAATGTTTG
>JAPOSK010000300.1 GCA_026709725.1 Paracoccaceae bacterium
CAGAAGTGCGTTCCCAAGCGCCTCATTTGCAAACAATCGTGCATACCACTCCAAAGAGAACGTATCCCAGTTCACCCGACCGCGTCGCATTGAAAAGAACGACAACACAAAGACCAGGATGATAGGAAGATACAATGCCGCATAGACAACGAATGTCACCAAAGCGAGCGAAACATTGATTGGGCGGAATTGTCTCATCGTTGCCATTTCGGATTTCCGAGCCTGCGAGCCATGTAGATCACGGCAAGTGCAACGATCATTAACAGGATCGAGAGAGCTGCACCCAGCGGCCAGTTGAAGGCCAGACCAAACTGGCTGAAGATCAGGCGCCCGTAGGTAAACCCTTCGATCCCACCGACGAGTTCTGGAGCCAGAAAGTCACCGGATGCCAAGACAAAGGTGAACATGGCACCGACCATCCCACCTGGAAGGCTCAGTGGCAGAATAACGCGGGTAAAGGTCTGGATCTGATGTGCTCCAAGATCTTCTGCAGCTTGCAGGACAGAATTCGGTATTCGCTCAAGCGAGATATATATGGGCAGCACCATGAACGGGAGAAGGACGACGGAAAGGGTTATGCGAACAGCGGTGAGGTTGAACAAAAAGGTGCTGACAGGGTCGTCGACGATGCCCAATGCGAGCAGCACGCTGTTGAGCAGACCGTTTGTTCCGAGGACTCCTCGCATGGCATAGATCTTGATGATGTAGCTCATAAGCAGCGGCACTGCGAGGGCAATGACAAGGAAGTTGCGCATGGTGGGCGGGCGCAACCAGATGAAATAGGCGGTCGCGTAACCCAGAAACAGGTTTATCACGGACACTTCGAGTGCCATTCGCAAGGTCTTGAAAAACGTGGTGCGATAGGAATCGTTGGTCAGGATTTCCAGGAAATTTGCTAATGTCGGGCGGTATACGACCGAATTGTCAACGGTATAGAAGAATCCATAGGCCAGAAAACTGGCCAGAGGAATGAGAATGAACAGACCCAGAATCCCCCAAAGCAGACAGTCACTCGCAGGCAGTCGTAATTTTGCAACGAATGCAATCATGTCTCATCCCTGTTGATCAGGGCACATTCGACCGGGTCGAATCCGACCTCAAGGACGGATCCGGTCACCGGGGGGTGTGCCGCCGGATCACTTCTTGTCTTTATCTTGAATGCATGAGACGTCCCCCGGTGTCGAAGTTCGGTGATCGTCTCTGAACCGACGAAAGTCACAGCGACAACTTCAAGCTTGATTATGTTGGCAGCTCTCTCGGAACCAATCCTGAAGGCCTCCGGACGAATTGTCAGCGAAAGACCGGAACAGCTCTCTGGCGGAGTCCCTGCTACCGTAAATGTTCCAAGCGGCGTACTGACAACCGTTGCGTTTTCGAATGTTTCCTTGACCTCGCAGGGGTCAATGATGTTGCTATCCCCAAAGAATGATGCAACGAATTTACTCTTCGGGCGGTAATAGAGTTCGCGCGGTGTCCCGATCTGTTCAACGCAGCCTCTGCGCAACACGCAGATCCGATCCGACATTGTTATTGCCTCGGATTGATCGTGGGTGACAAAAAGAAAAGTGATCCTGCTTTGACGTTGCACGGATTTGAGAAAATTCTGCATTTGCCGCCTGAGAGCTGCATCAAGGGCTGCAAGGGGCTCATCAAGCAGAATTAATCTGGGTTCACAAATCATGGCCCTGGCAAGCGCAGTTCGCTGTTGCTGGCCACCACTCAACTGGGACGGGTACCGTGTTCC
Source organism: Paracoccaceae bacterium (assembly GCA_026709725.1). GTDB lineage: Bacteria > Pseudomonadota > Alphaproteobacteria > Rhodobacterales > Rhodobacteraceae > MPNP01. The sequence continues at coordinate 1,745 of JAPOSK010000300.1, forward strand.
GAGTTCCTCAAGGCCGACAATCCCGAGTGCGGTATCCACACGGGCCCTGAGTTGCTTCTGACATGTCCCCCTGACACGAAGTCCAAACCCAACATTTTCACGGACCGTCATATGCGGGAAGAGCGCATAGTCCTGAAATACCGTATTGAACGGTCGTTGATTGACAGGCAGGCCAACAATATCCTGACCGTCAAATACGATTTCTCCCTCGCTTGGTATTTGAAACCCGGCAATGGTGCGTAGCAGGGTTGTTTTTCCGGAACCGGACGGACCAAGAATTGTCAGGAATTCACCGTCCTGAACATCAAGATCGAGTGGGTTGATGGCTCTGGAGGATCCAAACCGGACGCCGAGTCCACGAATGCGCAGGAGGGGCAGTTCAGGGTTGGATGCCATTGTCATAATTGGCCATATGCATTGACTGCATCCCAGTTGATCTCGATGCCAAGACCCGGTTTTGTTGGGGCAAGGATTTCTCCGTTTTCGAAATCCAGATCCTCAGTCGCCAATTCCCGCCTCAGTTTTTCGATGCACAGTTGGGGAGGAAGATATTCGATAAAGCTGATGCCGGGGGTGACGAAAGCAAGATGGGCCGTTGCCGACAGCGATACACCCGTCTTCCAGCAATGGGGAACGACGGGGATTTCGCGTACAGCGGCCATTTCACAGACAGCTTGCGCCTCCCTGATGCCCCCAACCCGTCCAACATCAGGCTGCACGACCCCGACTTTGCCACGTTCAATCAGGTCAACAAATTCCCATTTCGTAGATAACCACTCACCGGATGCAATTGGAAACGGAACCTGCTCGGCAAGTCTGGCGTGTTCATCAAGGAAGTCAGGCCAGATGGGTGTTTCCAGAAAATAGATGTCAAATTCACCCCAATCGCGCACCGTCGCAAAGGCTGTTTCCGCATCCCGCCAGATGTATTGAACATCGACAAGAAGTGCGATGTCAGGGCCCAAAACGTCACGGACGGCAGCGACGAGATCGGTGTGTCGGCAGAAGGGCTCATTCATGCTGTCATGGGCGAAGGGGCCCGACATCGTGCATTCCGCCTTGACAGCCTGGAATCCAAGGTTCTTTGCCGCCTCTGCCGACGCACACAATGCATCGCGGTAGGTCTCAAAAGTTTTGCCGGATGGCTGCAGGGACGCGTAGGGGATAACAGGTGTGTCGCGTTTCTTGCCGAGCAATTGCCAGACCGGTTGCCCCGCAGCCTTGCCTGCAATGTCCCACAGTGCCATCTCGACAGCACCGAGAGCATGAATGACCGCCCCACGGCGGCCATTCATCGCCGTATAGGTGTAGATGTCATCCCAGATCAATCCAATATCCTGTGGATCCCGCCCGATAAGCAATTCGCGCATGCCAATGCCCATTGTATGCGTGCCTGGTGCCTCAACACATGCGCGTCCGATCCAGGGATTGAGGTCACTCTCTCCATAACCATCAATTCCCTCGTCAGTCGTGACGACAACAAGAAAGCTGTCCTGGGCCGAAGATGTCAAACCGCAGTCTACATCATCGGCGACCAAGACATGGCACTTGACATCGGTTATCTTCATGCGCATATATCGCAACTCAGGATACGGCAGCAGCCGTATCCTGAAATCATTGAATTGAAATTCCCGGAAGGGGAAAGCACTTTTGCGGTGCTGTGCAGACCGTGTCTATTGAGCGGCCTTGACGGCATTCCAGACCTCGACCCGGCGATCAAAATCCTCCGCCGGCTGCAGCCAGACAAGCTTGTCGGCATAGTCAAGATCTGGGCTCTCATTCGTTGTGTTTCCATATCCGTTGATTGCGGTCATGGTAGGTCCGGTGATACCATTCAGATAATAGTTGACCCACTTGTGTGCGCAATCGGAATCCTGGACTCCCTTGGAAAGTGCCCACGTGTCCAGCCAACCAATTCCTCCTTCTTTGGGAATGGAATACACAACATCGTAACCGCGGTTGGCAAGCTCAACGGCTTGGAACTCACCCATTGAGAACATCAGGCTTGCTTCGCTGGTGTCCCAAATGTTCACACCTTCCTCGAAACCGGCGTAATAACTGATCAAATACTGTTTTTGTTCGATGAGTTTCTGTTGCACGGCATTGAAATCAGCATCGGTCAGGTTGAACGGATTGTCGATACCGAGAACGATAGCAGCATTCGTGATATTGTTGTTGGCATCATCAAGGGCAAGGATGTGTCCCTTGTTGGCGGGATCCCAAAGAGCTTCCCAGCTGTCAATGCCCTCCGGAAACGCTTCAGTGTCATAGATCAGCCCCAGCGACCCCCAAGCAATCGGGACTCCGTAGGTCGCGCCGCCACTCATGACCTCAGCAACAGAGCTGAAAGACGGAAGTAGGTTGGCCGTGTTGGGGATCATGGACATGTCGAATGGGATGATCAGTTCGTTGTCCAGGTATCTCTGGATAATTGATGTATCAATCGAGATAAGATCATAATCGGCTCCGTCGCTTCCAGCCATCTTGGCAAACATCTCATCGACAGAACCCGTGTAGGCGACGCTGACGCTGCACCCTGTCTCCGCCTCAAATGGTTCAACCCATTCAGACTCGGCATAGCCCTCGAAACTGAACAGACGAACCTCCTGAGCCGCTGCATATCCTGCAGCGAAAAGGAGGACTGCTGCGTTCAAGAAATAACCACAATATCGAATCATCTGTTTTCTCCTTCTTTTACTTTGTTGGATGCGCCTGTTCGGAAGGCAAACCGGCGCATGGCTTCTGACCTGTGATGTGCTCCCTCATAACCGCCTCCAGTTCCGAAGGATCACCTTCCGCAAGAAAACGCCGTAGGCGTTGATGCTGTTCAACAACCGCGGCGAGATCCAGTTCCGGTTTCTGATGGATTTCGAATCCGAAAATGATCATGACCTGACGAGAAATACCTTCCCAAATGCTCAAGCCGAGCGTGTTTTCGGCGATTGAAATAGCCAATCTGTGAAAAC
>JAPOSK010000168.1 GCA_026709725.1 Paracoccaceae bacterium
AGTAGACGACATCTCCACCCAGCTGCTCATATTCCCTTGCCAGGGCACCGGGTGAGAGCACCGTCCGACCTCCGGCCCGTGGGGCGATATGATCCGGGTTGGAACAATAGACGGTCAGGTTCCGATCTCCGGCCGCATCAAGGACCGGCTGCCAGGGCATCAGGGTCGTATCATCCGGCAGACCCATCAAAAGGACGGCATCGGCTGTCCTGATGTCGCAACCCATGCCGATATCAAGCCCTTCCGCCCAGCGGGTTGCATCCCCCTGCCTGCTCTCGATGACATGGAAAGACCGGTGGGGAACACTCCCGGTTTTGACATCATGCCAGAGGGCCTCTCCGGCTGTCATGACGGTCGTGAATAATCCCGATGCAAATCCCATCTGTCTGATACGATCCGCATTCGGGTCGGCGCGCTTGCCGGAATTGGACAGGATGGCAAGCCGGTGTCCGGCGGCAGTGATGGACTTCAGGGCATCAGCCACACCCGGGTAGGGTGTGCTGCCGTTGTGGAGGACGCCCCATTGATCAAGGACGATGGCATCATAACCGTCGGCAATCTCAGTCAGCGATTGAATTGCAGTGGTCACAGGGGGTCAATCAGCCATGGAACTGGGATCAGCCAGCCCCGCAATATAGGCCTCCACCTCATCCGGTGGCATTGATGGAGCCACCGCTCCGGTGGCTCCACCGGGCATATCGCCGAAGTAGAAGTGATAGCCGGGAATGACCTGACGGCGTTTCCGGACCGGCATGCCCTCATAGGGGAAAACATCGGAACGACTGTTTGCGATGTCATCATGACAGGGGAGGACATAATCGGCCCGCTTGTCGATCTCTTCGACCGACCTCCAGCCTTCATAACTGTTGACAAAACGCGCCGGAACCCAGAATCGCCATCTTTCGGCAGGGTTGGGCTCGAGGTTGCGCTCTTCAAAAATGGCATCACCACAGATCACGATGTCGCCAGCTGTGGTGGCAACAGACACTGCCATGTGGCCAACGGAATGGCCGGGCGTATGAAACATCGTCAGACCGGGCAGTATCTCACATTCATCGTCGACCATTTCAAATGTGCAGCCGGCATAGGCCGGCTCGATGCCAAGACAGCCCGATTCATAGGTCCGATAGTACAGGGGCAGGGGATTGAAGGCCATTTCGATTTCCGCTTTCGGGGCGATATAGCGGGCATTGCGGAATGCTTTCATGTTCTGCACATGGTCCCAGTGCAGGTGTGTAAAGAGAATGGCATCAATACTGTCAGGGTGAATGCCCAGAACCTGCTGCAGATGCTCATGAACCTGAAGACAGCCACGCTTTTCACAATTGTGATGATACTGCGAGGCCCGCTGCTGGTCGGGAAGGCCGGTGTCAATCAGCACCCGGTGGGTACCCGTGTCGACATAGTGACAATAGACCGGCTGCCATTTCTTTTTCCCGGCGGGACCCTTCCAGAAAATGTAGGTCCCAAGATCTCCATGTAACCATCCCGTGTTGATCGGATAGATTTTTGTTTCTGCAACGCCCATAGATACCCCCTCAAATCACGATTGCATATGCGGGTACGTCATTTGCATACATGACTCTGTTTCTGTATCACAAACTCGGGGAATTGCCCGGGGAGTCAATGTCAGACAGTTGCCATGGCCCGCGCCCCTGCCAGGGACAGTTCGATAAATCCCCCTCGACTCCTGAGACCAAACTGTGCAGACGGATGCGATGCAAACTGGCCCTGATGCGTCAGAAAGTCCGCAGGAACATGGTCCATGTGACGCTTGTGATCGGGTGCATGCCGGTCTATGTGCCCGCTCACCTTCGATTTATTCGACATGACACTGATCCCTGACGACACCCAGCCTTCGTATGATCCCGCCCGCAGTCCTCCTTGCGCCGGTTTCCGGTCTCTGGAATAATGAATTCCGCATCGACAGATCAATGCCTGCTGGTGAGTTCATCCGTGATGCTCCTGGTTGTCGGTGTGATGTATCCTTGGCGGGTGCCCATTCAGAGATGATTCCTATCTATGTCGCGATGAACCTGTCATTCGTCATCCGGATCCCGCAATCACTGGAAGAGGCTGCCCGGGTCGCCACCGCGGGGCTGTTTCAGGTCTGCTGCAAGATCGCCCTGGTGGTGATCAAGCCCGGCCCGGTCGTTGTGGCCATCCTTGCCTTCCGGATGACATGGAATGGGTATCTGCCCGCCTCCCCGTTGCCCGACCGCCACACCAGAACCGTCCCCTTCCTGAGCGCCAACACCATGCCCGGGCTCAGCATTGAGCGTGGCCCTGTCATGGCCACAGGGATGCTGCGGGCCATTCCACCAATCGCCCTCGCCCGGTTCGTGCCCCGACAGATCATGGCAGGGACGGCAGCCGCCGCGGTCAAAGGATACGCATCATGACCTCAAGGGCGCACGAGGTGATCTTGCTGGCAACCCTCAATACAAAATCAAGTGAAGCGTGCTATCTGAAGAAAGCGCTTGAGGACCGTCATGTCCATGTCAATATGGTGGATATCTCGCTGTCCCCTATCCCTGATGCCGTTGACCACAAGCAGCAGCAGATCGAGTCTGCTGCTGCACAAGCTTTGGCGACAATCGCAGGAGAGCACAGCCCCGACCACCCGGTGGTGGGATTGGGCGGGGGAACCGGCGGGGACATCATTCTCAGAATCATGCAGTCCCTGCCAATGGAAGTTGCCAAAATCATCATCAGCCCCCTGCCATTTGACCCGCGAGCCGCCGCCGCCGACAATTTCATTGTCATGATCCCCACCGTTGTGGATCTGGAAGGCCTGAATGGCACTGTGCGGTCCGTCCTGGGCACTGCAGCAGAGATGATTGCCGGCCTCGTTGCAGGCGGCCCGGTATGGCTGGGGCAGGCAGGATCAATCGGCATGACAACGCTTGGGGTTACCCGGAAGGCAGCCCAGTCCATTATCAACCGTCTTCAGCCCAGAGGTTATGAGGTCACGACATTCCACGCCAATGGTTTCGGTGGTGCGGCATTTGCCCGCTTCGCCCGGGAAGGCCGTCTGGCGGCAGCCATCGATATGACCATCCATGAGATGACCCGAATCCAGCTCGCGGGCGATCATGCACCCATGCCGGATCGATTTCGTGCTGCCGGTTCATTGCCACGCATCGTTCTGCCCGGGGGCTTGAATTTCCTTGGACTCGGACCGCTTGATCAGATCAAGCCTGCCTATCGCAGACGGCCGCACTATCGCCATTCAGGCCATTTCACCCACGTCAAGCTGACCCCGGAAGAAATGACACATGTCGCCTCGGCCCTTGCCGCCGAATTGAATGAGGCCACAGGAAAAACCCTGCTGATCCTGCCGATGGGGGGCTTTTCCCACGAAGATCGACCGGGTGGTGCCATTGAGGATGCTGCCCTGCGCGAGACATCCGCCGAATGTCTTGAAGCAGCCGCCATTGCCTATGATGTGCAGAGAATCGACAGCCATATCAATGACTCGGCAACCGCTGAGATTGCCGTTCGTGCTCTTCTGGACCGACAACAGGGAGATGTGCCATGAAAAAATCAACAGAGTTGACTGCCGAGATGGATGCCCTGATTGCCTGTGCCAGGCGGTGCTTTGACGGCGGCCTGCAGACAAACTCAGGAGGGAATCTCTCGATCCGGGTGCCCGCCCGGGATGTCATTATCATCAAACCATCGGGGATCGGGTTCAATGAATGCAGCCATGCAAACCTCCAGATTGTCCATCTCGACGGAACGGTTGAGCCGTCATCCTGCAAACCATCGAAAGACCTCGGTTTTCATCTTGGTCTCTACAATCTCCGAGATGATATCGGCGCCATTGTTCACTGTCACAGCCCCTGGGCCACAGGCTTTGCCTGTGCCAACCGGCCAATCCCCTGCTGCACTGTCCAGTCCAGAAGCAAGCTCGGACAGATCCCGCTCATTCCCCTCGCCCCGGGAGGCAGTGCGCAGACCGAGAACGAGATGAATCCCGCATTCGGGGATCCCGGTGTCGTCGGGGCCATTCTTGCCAATCATGGTGCCATCGGCGTCGGCAAAACGCTCATGGCCGCCCAGCACATCGCTGAAATCATCGAAGAGACAGCCCACATCGCCTTCATCAGCCAGTGCCTGCAGGCCAACCGTCCCCCGATCAGGAACTGATCCCCTCCCCCGACACTCCCGCACCTCTCCCAGGGCGGACCCGATCCGCCGGTCACGGCTCCGGTCTGCCCGCCCGACCCCCTGGCGCCCCGTGCGGTCTGACACCCTCCGCGCTTTCAGAAAGACCTGTCAGAAACGCGCATCGTTCAGGCGCCAGTAGGCGTCAGCGCCTTCTGCCGCCTCATTCTCTTCAGCATGATCGAGAGGTGTCCCGCCGTCTGCACCCCGCTCAGCATCAGCTCCCGCCGCAAGCAGCGCATTCACAGTCCCGGCAGTGCCAGACCCCGCTGCAAGGCGGAGCGGTGTCCCGCCGTATTCGTCTCGCGCTTCAGTGTCGGCTCCTGATGCGATGCAGCATTCAACACCGGTGCGGGTCGCGGCTTCGAAGAATGATGCTGTGTTCCAGGCACCGCAATCGGATTGCGCATGGGTTGGAGCGCTGAGTGAGAGAACAGGTGCGCTGGTGGCAAGCGGCGAAGCATGGGAGGTTTTCGGTGGAGGCGGCGGCGGGTCGGCTGACCATGCGGGTCTTTGGGAGGGTCGGGGAATTGAAATC
>JAPOSK010000173.1 GCA_026709725.1 Paracoccaceae bacterium
CTTTGATCTTCTTCATTGCATTGGACCGGTCAATCCTTGATATGCTTCAGGTATCCCACAAGTCTGTGAACGCGTGTGGTAGGATTGTCGGTCTTTGTCTTGTTTGCTGCCAACAGACTTTGCTCGGCACGATCAGAGGCGACATCGATCTTTTCTGCAAGTTGATCAAAGATACCCCCATTGCCTTTCGAGTAAAGAGGCATATGCCTCTTCAGGTCCTTTTCGACTTTCTGGCACGCCGACTTCCCCGGCAACGAAGTATAGGGTGCGGTCGTATGGACGTAATGCAGCAGCAGCCAGTACTCAAAGCAGGGCACAGAATGAATGGCCTCAAAGGTATCCTTGGGTCTGGCACTCTGAATCGCGTTCAGGGTTTCTTGGTAGGAAGCGTGGCTGTCTTTATCAAAGACGCAAAGACCCTATCGAAAGGATCGCCGCCTGCTTTCTCGTCTCTGTCGCTGCCCGGCGAATATGAAAATGCTGCGGGGATCTGATCCGCGACCAACGACTTCAACAGTTGCGCTGTTGAGACGGTACCGATCCCTCAGTTCCGAGAAATAGCGCGGCTCGGTTTTTTCACCCTCACAGACCACCAACACTTTGCGACACGGCTGCCTGCTCGCTCTCTGCCGTCCAAGGGATTTGAGCCCTTTTGCCGCTCGCGGATGAACCCGGTTGCCCTTGCCCATCAGTTGCCCTCGTGCAGCGGGGTAATGCAGGGCACCGCTCCATATCGACCAGACAGGTAGGCCTGCTCCAGGTTCTCACGGCCTTTTCGAGGGCTATAGTCAGTCAATGGGATCATTTTGCTGGCATGGTCGTTTTCCTTCTCGCAGAACCATATCTGATCACGTCGAAACAGGTCTTGGGTTAGAATTGAGGTTTCATGCGTTGTGAAGATCAACTGTGCATTGTTCGGGTTAAACTCACTGCTGTTAAACAGCTGAATGAGGAATTTCGTCAGATAGGGATGCAAACCGACATTCAATTCATCGATAAACACAATGTGCCCGTTGTTCAGGCTGTCGATCCAAGGGCCAGAGAGGGCAAAAACCTTTCTTGTGCCGTGCGATTCATCACTTAAATCAAAATTAACAATACCTCCCTCAGCATCGACATGTGATGTCGAAATTTCTAGGTACGGTCGCCCCTTCATTTCTTGCTTTACGTCGTCCGGCATGTCATCCGGCAACTCGATGTCATCAAACTGTTTCTTCTCAACATTTATATCTTCGACCCCCACATCGGCCGCCCGAAGATAGTCCATGATGTGCAACTTCCCATGTCCATCTTTTTCACACAGTGAGGCACTAAAATTCGGAGACCAGCCTCGTATATTTGCCATACGCAGCATGTCTCTGAACCATGTGTAGATTGGCCGAAGTTGTTCGCTGTTGAGTTGCACGGCTGTCGAGAGAAACAAAGCATTGTCTCGTGTGGAGTTTCTCCATAGCTGTTTCGTGCCCGTGAGACTGTTGCCGATCTGCCATTCGTGTTTGTTGTCCGCCGCATTCCATCGCCGTGATAGCCAATGCTGCGGTCTGCCCTTTGGAAATGCCAGCAACCACTCCTCAACTATTCGGTCTTCCGTTGCGGCAAAGCCATACTGATAACGAACACCATCCGCGATGAATATCACCTCGAATTCACACGGCTTCTTGCGGTTTGCCTGGCTCAATCGGAACGGGGTCACAGGCAGACTATCGCCGGATTGGGATTCTGTTGCCGATTTCAAGACAGTCTCCCGCATTGCCCGCATTGCCGACAGGAAATTGGTCTTCCCGCCGGCATTCGGTCCATACATCACTGCAGATCTGAGCAGGCTGACTCCACTTGGAGCGTCAAAGGTGTTTGAAGCCACCAACTCACCACCCTTGGCCCTCATGAGACTTAAGGTCTGCCTGTCTCGGAAGGAGAGAAAGTTCTTGACACTAAATTGAATTAGCACTGGTTCCCAACCCTAAATTTGGCATTATCGGCCCATAATGACATTATATTGGTTCGTTTATGTATTTCAAGCCCCTGTGCCCCATCCATCAATGCAATGCCCGGTCCTGATTGGGTGAATGCAGGCATGGCATGCATCCGGTGGCAGGGCCCGCACGCAACAATGACAGCCTGGCAGACCCGGGGCCAGAAGTCCCCGCAGGGCTGCCTTGCATGTCGATGGCAACCTGTGGGATTGGAGTCGGCAAAAGCGGAAGGGGTCTCTCAGGGATGAGACCTTCAAAAGGAGAAGAACATGCGCCTGATACTGATCCGCCATGCGAAGTCGAGCTGGGATGACCCCAGGACGGGTGATCATGGCCGCCCTCTTGCGAATCGCGGTCGGAAGTCAGCATCGGCAATCGGCCAGTGGCTCCGGGATCATGAATACTGTCCGCGCGCAGTCTTCTGTTCCACTGCAAGGCGGGCCCGGTTGACATGGGAGGGATTGTCCGAATTCATGCCGGAGGTGCCGGAGATCGAATTCTGTCCGGATCTCTATGGTGCCAGCGGCGGCATGATGCTGTCCCGGCTCGCAACAGCGAAGGAAGCGCCGGTGGCGATGATTGGCCACAATCCCGGAATTGGGGACTTTGCGGCGATGATTGTCAGAAACCCCCCTCACCATTACGATTTTCGGCGTTATCCCACCGCAGCAACCCTGGTCTGCGACTTTCCGGTGACCGGCTGGCAGGACATCCGGCCGGCAACCGCAACAGTCGTCGACTTTGTCGTCCCGAGGGAGCTGATGACATGAGAGCCGGGATTCGCAGGTGCCGATGACATCGTCCCTGATCGTGCGGCATTCGTGCAATCCGCCAACTGATGTGCCCACAGAGCTCTTTGCGGTCTCCTGCGCAGTTCGGTTCTCAATGTCCAAGGATCTGGCTGAGGAACAGTTTTGTGCGATCACTCCGGGGATTGGAAAAAAATTCATCCGGGACATTTTCTTCAACAATCTGGCCCTCGTCCATGAAAATAACACGGTCGGCAACCTGACGCGCAAAGCCCATCTCGTGTGTGACACAGAGCATCGTCATGCCCTCCTCGGCCAACTCGATCATGGTATCAAGAACTTCCTTGATCATCTCGGGATCAAGAGCCGAGGTCGGCTCATCAAAGAGCATGATATTCGGCTTCATGCAGAGTGATCGTGCAATGGCCACCCGCTGCTGCTGTCCGCCCGACAGCTGGCCGGGATATTTTTGTGCCTGTTCGGGTATCTTGACCTTGTCAAGGAGTTCCATAGCCGTTTTTTCGGCTTCATGACGCGGGACCTTTCGGACCCAGATCGGGGCCAGAGTGCAGTTTTCCAGTACAGTCAGATGCGGAAAAAGGTTAAAATGCTGGAAACACATTCCGACTTCAGAGCGAATGCGATCAATATTCTTCAGATCGGATGAGAGTTCTGTTCCCTCGACAAGAATTGTCCCGGCCTGGTGCTCTTCAAGGCGATTGATGCAACGGATCAGGGTGGACTTGCCGGACCCTGAGGGTCCGCAGATCACGATCCGCTCCCCATTGTAAACGCGAAGATTGATATCCCGCAGCGCATGGAAGTTCCCGAACCATTTGTTCATGCCGCTGATTTCAATTGCGGGACGCTTGTCAGCGTTGGCATCTGGCATTTGCACATCCTCCCTTTGGGCAATGGTCCGGGCCACAGCTAGCGGTTCTCCGTTTCCAGTTTCTGCTCCAGATACATTGAGTAGCGGGACATTGAGTAGCAGAAGATGAAGAAGATCGCGGCGATGAAGACATACAATTCCCAGACAATCCCGTTCCAGTCAGTGTCGGCCCTGATCGCCTTGGCGAGACCGATGGGGTCAAAGAGACCGATGATCGATACCAGGGTCGTATCCTTGAAGAGACCGATGAAGGTTGAGACGATTGCGGGAATCGAGATCTTCAGGGCCTGAGGCAGAATAATGAGGCGCATGGATTTCCAGTAGTCGAATCCCAGTGCATTTGCCGCCTCGTGCTGGCCCTTGGGCAATCCGGCGAGTCCCCCCCGGACAACCTCGGCAAGATAGGCTGAGGCAAACAGCGTGACCATCACGACAACCCGCAGGATAATGTCAAACGATGTGCCGGGCGGCAGGAAGAGATTGAGGAGCACCGAGGCCACAAAGAGAAGTGTAATCAGGGGCACACCGCGGATAAACTCAATGAAGCCGACACAGATCGTCTTGAGGAATGGCATGTCCGATTTGCGCCCGAGTGCCAGCAGAATGCCAAGCGGCAGGGATGCTGTGATACCGGTCACCCCAATGATCACAGAAAGCATGAACCCGCCGAACATTTCGCTTTCCACCGGAGCAAGGCCAATGGGGACAAGAGCCGAGATACCCGCCGAGAGAGGGCCAAGGATAACGAAAAACCAGACAAGAAAATGCCCGATCGTCAGTGCGCCTCCAAGAATGGCATTTCTCGACTCGGAGACCTTAACGAAGACAACAAAGGCCAAACCAAGGCCGAGCATGATGAGAGCGGGTGACCAGATGCTGCCACCCCAGAGGAGCCAGTAGGCAAGAGCGGGATACGCAAGTGAAAGGAGCAGCATTTTACGCGGCAGCACCGGAAACAGAATGGGGGCAAGTGCCGAGAGCATCAGAACGAATGTCAGATTGGGGCGCCAATAGGCCTCATTCGGATAGAATCCGAAAATCAATTCCACATACCGATCCTTAATCCGGGCCCACCAGCCCCACCC
>JAPOSK010000460.1:0-221 GCA_026709725.1 Paracoccaceae bacterium
GGTGGTCATATCGCAACGGGCGTAACGGAGGGATCATTAGCCCATTCCGCTGGTACCGGCTACATGACCCTCGGGGCGGAAACACCCCCTGTCAACGCGAAATCAACGCTGGTGCAGGGGAATATAATGCTGATTCACCGGTCCGGTGTAGAGCTGGCGGGGGCGACCGATTTTTGTGTTTGGCCCGCCGATCATCTCTTTCCACTGCGAAATCCATCCGA
>JAPOSK010000460.1:231-4671 GCA_026709725.1 Paracoccaceae bacterium
CATCCGACCGTCCGTGAGAGCGCAAAGATCGGTGTGAACATTTCGGTGGGAAAGCCGATGGCATCAAGAATGATACCGGAATAGAAATCAACATTCGGATAGAGTTTGCGTTCCTGAAAGTAGTCGTCCTCAAGCGCGATCCGCTCAAGTTCCTTGGCAACCTGCAGGGTTGGCTGGCTTTCACTTTCAAGCAGCGCAAGCACCTCATCGGCTGATTTCTTGAGCACGCCCGCCCGCGGATCAAAATTCTTGTAGACACGGTGACCAAATCCCATCAGCCGGAAAGGATCATCAGGATTTTTCGCACGTTCGATGTATTCCGGGATGCGGTCAACACTCCCGATTTCACGAAGCATGCGCAGGCATGCCTCATTGGCACCTCCGTGAGCAGGTCCCCAGAGGCAGGCAATGCCGGCAGCAATGCAGGCAAAGGGATTTGCCCCCGATGATCCGGCGAGCCTGACTGTCGAAGTCGACGCGTTCTGCTCGTGATCGGCATGAAGAAGAAAGATGCGATCCATGGCACGGTTGACAGCCTCTTCGGAGTGCCATTCCTGGGCCGGCACCGAAAAACACATCTTCAGGAAATTGGCAGCATAGCTGAGGTCATTGCTTGGATAGATGAAGGGCTGTCCGATGGAATACTTGTAGGCCATGGCCACGATTGTCGGGAGTTTGGCAATCATTCTGATACAGGCGATCTCACGATGCATCGGATCATTGATATCCGTTGAGTCATGGTAAAATGCTGACAGGGCCCCGACCACGCCGGTGATGATGGCCATTGGATGTGCATCGCGCCGGAACCCGCGGTAGAACCAGATCAACTGCTCGTGGACCATGGTATGCATGGTCACTCTTTCCTTGAATGTGCGCAGCTCACTCTGTTGCGGCAGGACACCGTAAAGCAGGAGATAACAGACCTCGAGATAGTGTGAGGATTCAGCCAGCTGTTCAATCGGATAGCCACGATACTCCAGGAGTCCCTTATCGCCATCAATGAAAGTGATCTCCGATGAGCAGGAAGCGGTGGAGGTATAGCCGGGATCATAGGCGAACATCCCGGTTCTGGCATAGAACTTCTGGATATCGACAACCTTGGGGCCGGCGGTCGGAGCAAGGACCGGGAATTCGTATTCTGCCTCACCAAAGGTGAGTTTTGCGGTTTTGTCTATTTCGTTCATTGTGATTGCCCCCAACCCGTCATTCTGCCTGAATTGACCCGGCACGCCCGAACATGCCAGTGATCCAGACATGATAGTCCATTGCAAACGCTTCATGGTCACAGGAATGCTGGTCACACCCAATTTCCCACAAACGCGCCCCTTTTGCCCTCGACCATTCACATCATGACGAAAGCAGGCGCGATTGGATTGAATATGCACCGCGTGATCCTGCCCGGACCTATACATCCCAAATCAAAATTGGTCAATGTGCCGATCCGGCCGGCTGCGGTTCAGATTTGTGGTGGAGATCTGACTGATCTGACTGTTGGCATCAGCTGCGGGATCGTGACAGGTCCGGCGGTTGGTTTCAGCCACCGCGGCGCGATCCTTCCGGACGAGCCGGTGGGACCCGGATCGGTCGCGCCCGTTTCGGCCGACTGGCACGCACACCGGGAAGGGAGGTGGTTGAATTTGAGCAAAAGATGCCCCGGAGTCTGGTGCGGCAATCAGGGAAACAGCACTGGGTTATGCGCGTGGCAACACCATGGAGTTGACCCTGCCCCGTTGAAGGGTCCCGGGATCCGAACCCGCCCAACCCCGGCGTCTTGCCAGAAGCGCTCTTGTGCTTCTCCAGCGATGCATCACGTGCAGGATCAGTCAGAACCAGAGAAACCGGAACAGCAGCTCTGCCAATTGGGGATGCACGGGAACCGTTTGCGTGCCCGGGATTCTCAACACCGCTCCGGTTCGTCCGGCGTCATACAGATGCCCGTCAGTCCCACAGCCCCCCAGACCCGCTCATACGGTGCGGTCTGGCAGCCGGTCAGGGCCAGGAGCACCACGAGGGCCAGAACCCAACGGGTCCCGTGATTCCGGAGTGCACTGGATCGGCTCGAGAGGGTTCTCCAAACCACCCCGACGGGCCCGGATCGCGCCGGCACGGTCAGGCCAGATGGCAGCATGTCCCACCCTGTTGTGCGCACCCGCAGGCAGAACGGTGCATTACAGCCAATGGCGTACGTGTCGGTGCACTTTGCCGGCACGACCGGGGCTGAGGGAGCAGAATGTGGCGGATCATGGTTTGTCTTGCTTTTCCCGATTCGACCGCGCCGTCGGAGTTCCGACGAATTGATGGAGGAAACGTTGCACGCAAGGGGGGTATTGTCAAACGGAAACCGGCGAACAGGCAGCGATTCTCATGCGGCTGGCCTTCATTGACATCTCCCGACGCGCTCCGGTTCCTGGTCCGATTCGAACGAACGGGCCATGTGCGTGAGGCGGAGCCGGCTGTCATTGCCCCGCTGAACAGCCTTCGGGGGTCGCCATAGTGCTGCCGACCGGTCCCAGGCGCATCAGAGCGGTCCGAACACCGGGGCCCACCATGTCCCCGGATCATTCCGCCTGGAGCGCGTCCTGCACACGCCGGCAGGCGTTTTGCTGGCCGTTCCGTGGTTCCCGCACACTGGGGACTCCGGTATCCCTCAGGGAAGGGCCCGGTGTCGGGGCACTCCGGTCTTTCATGACAGAGGGCGACAGCCACACGCGTCAGGGCGCGCTCCGGGCGTCAGCCTGTCCCATCCGGTTCCGGACCCAATGGATTGAGTGTGCGGAACCGGCGGATTCCCCGTGCAAGTCCAACCGACTGACTTTCGGGAGGCGGCGCGGATGTTTTGCCGGACGGCTGATTGGGGCCTGGCAGACCATGCATGATCCGGGACATGCAGATTTCCGGGTCAGCTGCGCCTGGAGGACACCTGTTCAATCCGGGGGCAGGCAAAATTTGCGGTCCGGACTGCACCCGCCAGTTGTCATGTGTCAAGAATGTGTCCACCGGAACGGGGCCCCTGTTCCGACAATTCAATTGCACTCATGATACGATGAAGTGAGTCCTGCCGGCCAAGGACAATCAGGAGATCAATGAGTCCGGGTGATGCCTTTTTGCCGGTGATTGCCGCCCTCAGCGGAGCGGCAACCTTGCCAAAAGCGAGTGCATGGTCATCTGCAATTGCCTGCAGGGACGCCTTGAGAGCATCCCGCTCCCAGGGGGATTCCCTGAGCCTGGAGCAGGCAGAAGCCATCAGGCCTGCAGGGGTCTTTGTCAACTGGTCGCGGATACGTGGATCAAAGGCCTCAATCTCAAGAAGGCCCTCCCTGAGATAGGTCGTGCCCTCGACGAGATCCTGCAGGGTTTTTGCCCGCGCCTGGAAGATTGCGATGTTATCCAGCAGGCGTTTTCGATGCGTTTCGGGCAACGATATGTCACGAGAATCCATATAGTCCTTGAGCCTGCGACGCAGTTGATCGTGCGCCATTGCCGCCATGTGGCGCTGGGCCAGGTGATCAAGTTTTTTGTGATCAAGCCGGGATGGTGATTTCCGGATCCTGTCAATCGTAAACCAGCCAATTGCCTGCTCTGTTGTATAGAAATCTGCATCACCGTGACTCCAGCCGAGTCGCGAAAGATAGTTTCGCATCGCTTCAGGCAGGTATCCCTGATCCCTGTATGTCTCAAGGCCGGCTTGCCCACTGCGTTTGGAGAGTTTCTTTCCATCTTCATCATGAATCAGGGGAAGATGGGCAAAATGGGGCAGGGGCCAGTCGAGTGCCTTGTAGATCAGAATCTGTTTGGGCGTATTGGCCAGATGATCATCACCGCGGATCACATAACTCACGGCCATATCATGATCATCGACAGCTGCTGCCAGATTGTAGGTCGGAGATTGGTCGGCGCGCAGAATCACAAGATCTTCTATGGCAGCATGAGGCCATGTGATGGTTCCGAACACCGCATCATGAATGACGGTTGCCCGGTCATCGGGGATCCGCAGGCGGACAGCGCAGGGTCGTTCCCTGGCGGGTCCTGCAGTCCTGTCATCACGCCAGGGGCTGACAAACACAGCGTGCTGACCGGATCCGGCCTTGAATGCGGCGATCTCTTCAGGTGTGGCGTAACAGCGGTAGGCGTGTCCTGACTTGAGCAGGGTCCGGGCAATCTCAATATGCCGTTCAGCGCGTGCATGCTGTGAGATCCACGCACCATCGTGGTCGAGGCCAAGCCACGCCAGCCCCTCCAGGATCTGGGTTTGGGCTTCCGGAGTGGAGCGCTTGCGGTCCGTATCCTCAATCCGCAATCGGAATGTCCCGCTGTTGGCCCGGGCGTGGAGCCAGTTGAAGAGGGCTGTACGGGCACCACCAATATGGAGCATGCCCGTCGGGGAGGGCGCAAACCGTGTCACGGGGCCCGACATGTCAACAGGGTGCGGACCGGTGCCAT
>JAPOSK010000407.1 GCA_026709725.1 Paracoccaceae bacterium
GTATTGTCCGGGATCACCGTGTGCGGAACCCCGTGGTGACCGAGTTCGTAGGCGGTGAGGGACGCTCCCTGGTTGCGCGGTCGTGTCTCGTCAACCCAGACATGAACATCAATCCCTTCATCATGCGCCATGTATATCGGCGCTGTTGCGGTTCCCCAGTCAACCGTTGCCAGCCATCCGGCATTGCAGTGCGTCAGAAGATTCACCGGCTCGCCGGATTCCTTCTCTGCCGCAATCCGGCGAATCAGGGTCAGGCCATGGCGGCCGATGGATGCATTGATCCCGACATCCTCATCACAGATGTCCCGGGCCTGCGCATAGGCCCGCTCAATGCGATCAGAGGGTCCCGTGTCCCGGAGTGCGGATCGCATCCTGTCCACAGCCCAGCGCAGGTTGACAGCTGTCGGACGGGTTTGCATCAGACGATCACAGGCGGTGTCGAGGTTGGCATTTGTCGGATTATCGACCATGGCCAGGGCAAGACCATAGGCTGCCGTTGCCCCGATCAACGGGGCGCCGCGCACCACCATTCGCTCGATTGCGCAGGCGGCATCCTCAAGGGTCCTGAGTGGCAGGATCGCGAACGCGAAGGGCAGCCTGGTCTGATCGATGACCTCAACGGTCTGGCCATCGTCGGCGACCCAAATGGTCCGGTAGGACTCACCGCAGATTTTCACGCTTCAGTCTCCCCAGTCAGTCCGCAAAATCCGGTTGGTGCGTGTTCATGGCCCGGGCGGCATCCGTCACATGTCCCATGGTGGGATAGCGATCTGTGTTCACCATGAGGTCCCGGGCGAGTTTAAGCGAACGAACCTCGGCAGTGGCCCGGCATTTCGTGTCGCTGATGCATTCGAGATCAATGTTGTGGGCGACACCAAGAAGCCGTCGGGTCATTTTGGCGGCGGCAAACCCCAGCGCATCGGTCAGGAGCCGATCCATGTAGTGCTCACGCTCCCTTGCCAGCGCCGCCATTCCTTCCGGGTCGGCAAAGAGGCCAGCGCCGTAGATATCACCACCGGCATCCCCCTTGATGGATGACTCCCAGAGGTCCAGAAACTGCCGGCGGAAGCGATTCCAGACAGTCTCGATCGTCGCGAGAATCCATTGTCTGTAGGCATCGCGGTCACCCGGCGCCGCCTCATGGCCGATCTGGCTGAAATAATTGAGCAGGAGATTGCCGACAACGGCACCGATGTCGAAACCCATCGGTCCCATGAAGGCAAACTCCGGGTCAATGACCCGGGTGTCCTCGGCCCAGAGCATGACAGAGCCGGTGTGAAGATCACCGTGAATCAGTGCTTCGGGTGCGCCCATAAATTGCCGCTTGAGCCGTGTGACGGCAATTTTGAGATCGGTGTCCTTTCGTGTGGCCTCCGCATACAAATCAAGCCATGGTTCGGTCCAGCGATTGTTTTCGGCGATCATGTAGGGTTCAGTGAAGATCACATCCTCGGTAATCCTGCACATGGCCGTGTTCCCTGCGAACTCGGCTGTCATCGCTTTCATCTGATCAGCAGGCAGGGCGAGAGCCGATGTGGAAAACAGGGTCCTGGCCATGAACTCGGCGATATCATCAGCGAACCCGGGATACTCAGTCCCGGCAATCATGCCGTGACGCATGATGATGTGGGGCTCGAGCAGCTCCATGACAATCAGGGCCAGCGTGTCATCGTAATGATGGATTTTTGGGACCAATCGCGGGACATGCTCGGAGTGAATCGTGAGCGCCCGATGCTCAAAATATGCACGCGACAGGGGCAGGGGCCAGCTCTCGCCGACCAGGCGCACATAGGGCAGGGCCTGCTTGACGGCAAAACCGGATTCAGGTCCACGGACAATGAACACCAGATTCAGATTGCCATCACCGACCTCCTCAATCACCCAGTCCGCGGGTTGACCGCCAAGCCGACCGGAAACCGGCAGGTCAGCCAGCTGTGATCGCACGCCATCAATGTCAAGAATTCTGTAGCCTTCCGGCACAGGCAGGGTGGCAGCTGTCATCGTCGTTCCTCTTCCCGACCCATCCGTCAGGCTCCAATGATACGCCCGGGCGCCCACGAATGATGCGTCCATTTGCGCAGAGCGTCTCTACCCTGTCAGAGCCGATCATGAAACACAATTCCACAGGGCCGGTTCCGGGGGCCAGTATACGGGAGACACCGCTGGAGCGTGCTCCGGGAAGACGCATTGAGGAGTGCCTGAACCAGGCAATGGGGCAGGGCGGGCCCTGGCACAAGATATTGCAGATCTGGAGACCGACGCGGTTGCCGCCGTGTCCGAAAGCGGGCAGTTCAATGACATGGGGATGGTGAGGCTGCCCCGGCCTGAATCTTCTCGTGAAGATGCAGGGGACGACATTCACATTCCTGAACCTGTTTCTGCTGTCAGCGATGCAGATGCCGGAAATACTGCTCAGGCTCGGAGAGTGATCAGAGTAGACGCCAATCACCTGGATTGAGGATGTGCGGACAGACCGGAGGTCGATCCGTTTCCCAGGACCTTTCGTCCAAATCCGGGCATCAATCTGGATACTCCGCACAGATCAAAGCATCGTTCCATGGCCACCAGATGACGGCCATGGAACGATGCCGCAGGCACCAGCCAACAGCCGCCGCCAGGCTAGGCCACCAGGCCAGGCGAGCATACAGCGGCCACCGGGAGCGATTGCGATGATCAGGTGCGGACAAGGCATGCAACATGCTTGCCCCGGAATTGCAAGCGAAGCGCAGTCAATGACAAAGGCACCAGTGTGCCGATAGAGTAGCAGGGCTTGCCCTGCGGAAACGAGACCCGCTTGCCGGGTCTACAAAATAACTGGAGATAATCTCTCCGGAATCGGCATCCTGTATCCGATCGGGTGCCAGCCATGCCGAATCCGGCACGATTGCACAGACAAAAGGGCTTCAAGATGGGCTGATCGGGGTTCAGATGAGGGTCTGCCCGAGAGCCATGCGGGACATTGTGGTCCATAAAATGCAGTGACATGACAGTTATCATGCCATCGACTGCCAATGATATCAAGAACTTATGATTTCTTGGTGTGACAATTTTACAGACGATGAGTCAGCCGCAACCGAGCGATCGAAGAGGATTCTTGACATTGACACAGATATCCAGTACCCGGGAGGGCAGTTGGGGACGGACAATAGACGTCTCCCGCGCCTATCTAGGGGGTGCCTGCGGGTGCCCCCATTACTACTTGAGGAATGAGCCGCATTGCAACAAATCGCTGTATTCGTGGATGCCGGTTATCTCTATGCCCAAGGTTCTGTCCTTCTCCATGGCAAGAGGCTTCCACGGGATCACGTTAGCGTACAGGAAGAACAGGTCCTTCGCTCTCTTCGTGAATGGGCTTGCAAGCATACTCCCGATGCCCGTCTTCTGCGTGTATACTGGTATGATGGCGTGCGAAATGGTCAGCCGAGCTTGTCCCAGGAGTCGATTGGAAAATCAGACAATACTAAGCTGCGACTTGGTCTGGTCAATAGTCAGGGGGAGCAGAAAGAGGTCGATCCGTTGATCGTGACAGATCTGATTGATCTCGCTCGTAATGGCGCAATCACCGATGCATTGATTCTGACTGGCGATGGTGACATCAAGATCGGTGTCCGGATTGCCCGGACATTCGGAGTCCGTGTCCACCTTCTCGGGGTAGAGTCGTCCAGCAGTTCGCAGTCAAAAGCGTTGAGGATGGAGGCCGACACATGTCATGAATGGGATAAAGACACTGTCAGGCAAGTGCTCCGCTGCGAACCCCAATCAGGGAGCGTGGTCAATGCCGACTGGTCGACTGACAGCAATCAGGACAATAGCGGGCATAGGGATGGCTTTTCTGGATCTGCTGCTGCTGAGATCAGTGAATGCATCCGATCATTGGGTGGAGCGGAGATCGACCGACATCACGAGTATATGGAAGCAAACCACGGGCATATCCATCCCGACATCGACCGACCGACACTTGCCAGGCTTCGCAGACGTCTGGACCGCGACCTGACAGATAAAGAACGAAAGAGTTATCGGAAAATGTTCAGGAGGGACATCTCCCAAGCGCGTGGATCTGAAGAATAGTGCACGAACAGTTCAGGGCACCGACGATGGGCCACGAAGAGTGTTGACCAGACTGATATGTTGCTTCGAAGGCACCGATCCGCGGGGCGCCAAAGGATATGCATGTCGGATGTCGTGCGGCCATATGAAATGCGGTGATGGTGATTCCGGTTTGCAAATTGACAGCAATCAACGATACTGGCAGTGCCTTGAATGGCATGATACGAATGATGCCGTAGGATTGTGCCAGCAGAAACCGGGAGGACCAGCGGTCGTGCCATCGCCAATGAGTGGACATTCGCATGCATGGATCTGATTGCATCCTTCCCGCAGGGCGGGCACGGCGGGGTGCCCGATGAACCGCAGAGCCCCCGCGCGGATTGTGTTTCCGGAATGGTTTCTGAAGAAGCGGTCGCACCAGCCCCTGATCGTGTCGCGCTGGGTTCCGGCCATGCTTGTGGGTCTTCCCGTGGCCGTTCTGCTTGCGATCGTCATCTATCCAACCATCTGGATGTTCTATCACTCATTGCGGGATACCAATATCCAGGGCCTCTTCTTGGGATCGCATTCCTACATTGG
>JAPOSK010000343.1 GCA_026709725.1 Paracoccaceae bacterium
GGGACGCCCTTCGCCTTGTGCCGGTTCTCATGCGCACACAATGCCCGTGCCAGCGCGGTCCAGGTACCGTCTGCCGGCTGCGCGGGCAGACGGCTGACCGTGTCGGGAGAATCATGCCGTGTGCCGATTCGCATGGAACCGGGTCGACAGGATCAGGATCCGAGAGTCCACAGTGTCCTGTTGAAAGGCGCCCGGTGGGTGCACGGGCACGCGCCCCGGCAGGCAAGGGGTGTCTCAAAGTCCGTGACAGCCGTGCCACCCCCGGGCAGGGTCCAGAGTCCCTTGATGCACGCGGAGAAGCCCACATCTGTTCAGGGGAGTCGGAAGAGAGTGATCGGGTGCGCTTGCTGACCATGCCATCTCCGCCCTGACCCTGATGGTGGATGGGATTTGCGCCGGAGGATTGAGGCGGTGCGGTGCGCCAATGGTTGCCGATGACCGGGCGATGTGTCGGGAGTGATGACCCCTGCCACGACAGGCATGCAAAGATGATGTCAGGCGGAGAGCGGCATCGGGAGAATTGATGACTGGCGACACTCTCCGGTCGTGAAAGCCCATGTGCGCCCAGAATACAAGGGCAAACCCGTTTTTTGGTTGGAAAGACTTTGGAGCTTCGGGTTAAAATCCAGCATTGACTTAGATTTGCGCACTGCTGCAAATGGGGCGGCATGATCAACCATTGATGGGGATGTCGACGGTGCCACGGAACACCTACAGGTATCATTTCAAGAAAGATCGCAGGATCGTCCACACCGGCATCACGAACGATCTGGCCCGCCGTGAAGCCGAACACCAAAATGCCTACGGGGGCGGGCATATTGTAAAGGTTGGGTACATGACAACCCGGGATGCCGCATTGAAGTGGGAGCGCGAGCAGGCCATGAGGGGCCGCCCGACGCGCCGCCGCCTGCCGCTGTGATCGTACGTTGTGTGAAGGCGTCCCAATTGCCATCTATCTGCAGGCATTGTCAATCCTGATCGGCATCGTTGCCTTTGCCATACCCGTCGCCATCACGATTGCAGGTCTTATTACACCCGACAGATTTCAAGCCGAATAGACAGCATCGCGGCGGATCTTGATGAGGCTGTTGATCGCATCAACGATCTTGAGGGGAAGTAGATTGAATCTGCCGGACATGCCAAGGTCGACAATGCTGCGAAGCAAGGTGGGTAGAGGGACTATTCCCTCACCGGCGCCCCAGCTCCGCATCAAATACCCCAGCGCTGACGCCTCCTGCCCTGATCTGACTCCTGTTTGCCATCGGGCCGGAGATGAGGATACATTGTTCTGTCCTCTCCATTCTGGTGCCGCGGTGACTTGATTTTTTGCAGCATGTCGTCACCTGAAACGTGTCCGCAATGGATATGCTTTTTCTCAAAGTGTACTTGCACGCAGGATTGCTGTCTTTATATAGGGGAATGCGAGGGTGGTCCCTTCGTCTATCGGTTAGGATACCAGGTTTTCAACCTGGAGAGAGGGGTTCGATTCCCCTAGGGACTGCCAATTGCTGCCAGAACGCCATCATGCGCATCAGATTGCCGATCCACATGTTGGCCTGGTTCAGATTTCCGGTACGGATCTCGCATTGGGTTCAATGGCAATGCCTGGTATGCTGGTGTGCACCAGACACCGGGGTGATCGGCAGCAATCAACGCACCCAACCGGAGTACAGGAACGATAGGAATGAAGCCTTCACTGCGCCTGGGGATTGAAGAAGAGTATCTGATTGTCGATCAGGAGACACTTGATCTGGTCCGGGAGCCCGTTCCGGAATTGATTGAGGAGTGCCAGAAGGAATGTGGCAATCAGGTCACAAACGAATATCTCCAGTGCCAGATTGAAGTCGGGACACCGCCCTGCACCTCAATCGCCGAGAGCGGGCGGGAATTGGCAAGACTGCGGAAACTTGTGACAGCCAAGGCCAGTGAATTCGGTTATGCAATCATTGCCGCATCGACACATCCCTTTTCCAGCTGGCGTGAGCAATCTGTCACGCAAAAAGAACGGTACCAGGCCCTGAACACTGATCTTGGTCATGGTGCTGACCGCCTCCTGATCTGCGGCATGCATATCCATATTGAGATTGAAGATCCGGATTTACGGATTGATCTGATGAAACAGGCGACATATTTCCTGCCACATATGCTTGCTCTGTCATGCTCGTCACCCTTCTGGGAGGGTTATGATACCAGCATGGCTTCCTATCGTTTGGGTGTGTTTGATTCACTGCCCCGGACCGGGATTCCCGACCCGCTGCAATCCTACGCTGATTATCAGTCCCTCGTTGACCAATTGGTTGGAACCGGCTGCATCGAAGACGCGACGAAACTCTGGTGGGACATGCGACCCTCGGCAAAATTTCCAACATTGGAACAACGCATCACCGATATCTGCAGCTGCCTTGATGATACATTGGCCATTGCAGCTCTCTATCAGTCCCTGATCCTGTTTCTCTACAGGCTGCGGTCACAGAATCAGCAATGGCGTCAGTACCCCTCCACCCTGGTCTCGGAAAACCGTTGGCGCGCCCGGCGCTTTGGCTGCACCGGCAGTCTTATTGATCTCGGCATCAGCAAAACTGTCCCGTTTGCCAAACTTGCCGATGAACTTGTTGTTCTCCTCTATGATGACGCCTGCAATCTTGAATGTGAGCATGACCTCGTCCACATTCGAACCATTGTGGAAAAGGGCTCGTCTGCTGATCGCCAGCGGGAGGTGTACACTTCTGCCCGGAAAGCGGGCGCGTCACATGATGAGGCGCTGCGGGCGATTGTGACACTATTGAAGGACAACTTCCTGGACTTCATGGAGCCTGACCGACGTCCATTGAAAGAAATCACGGAACCGCAGAGATGCGGATAGAATTCAGACCGCTCCATCCTCACAGCGCGGATGGAGCAGGCGGGCATCCATCGCCAGCATGAAACGGCCCCGGCTCACGTAATGGATGCGGCGTAAATTGATCTGATACTGCTGGCCAGAATCTCGTTGAATTCCTCGTCGGACTGATCAACCCGCAACCCCTCGGTGAAAGCACGGGAAAAGCTCGCGATCATGCCCGTGTTGGCAGCCAGTCGTCGGCAAGCCTGGTCCTGGTCATACCCGCCTGACAATGCTGTTACCCGGACAACACGCGGGTGCTGGATCAGGTCCTTGTACTGGTTGTCGATATCCGGCAGGGTCAGTTTGAGAGCCACCCGGGTTGTGCCGGTCAATGCATCAAGCCGGGATGTGATTTCCTCAACAAGTCTCTCTTCACAGCGTTGCTTCTCCGGACAGGAAATCGAGACTTCCGGCTCGACAATCGGCACCAATCCACAGGCCGAAATCCGGCATGCGTAGTCAAATTGCTGATCGACAAGCGCACGAATGCCATCCTCCGACCATCCGGCAATCACCGAACGCATCTTGGTCCCAAAAATGCCCCGCTCTCTGGCTGCTGCCAGCGTGTCATCAAGATCAGGAATCGGAAGCATGAATTGCATGCCATCCTTGGCATCTGCCAGGCCGATATCCACCTTGAGGATCGGAAGAATGCCCAACTCATCCCAGAGCCATCGGGGGAGCGGGCTGCCGTTCACATCCCGGTCTGCTGTCCCCTGAAAAAGAATCGTTGCCAAAATGTGCTGACCGGAAAACGCCGGCGCGGTCAAAATCCGAATGCGCATGCTGTGCACATGTTCGTACATGGCCTCATCGCCCTGATAGGCCGTCTCTGGAATTCCGTACCGTGCCAGGGTCCCCGGCGTGGATCCTCCGCTCTGGTCGAGAGCCGCAATGAATCCGGGTTTCCTCTGGAATTGATCTGTTCTGTTCATGATTCAGGTGCCTTGATCTTGCAACAAAGGCCCCATTACCCTCAATTGAAATCATCGCAAGCGGGTCAGGAGCAGCACAGAACCCTGCCTCTGTCAGCAGCAACGTTGATATGAATCAATTGCACCAATCCGTATCCAGACACAGAATCAGAATTGCCCAAGCATTTGGCTGGCTCCATCCTCCTCACAACTGCCGTCCACCACTGCAGCATTGAGACAATCAGGATGTCTCACATCATTGATGAGGCATCCATCAAGGGCTGGTCCGGCACGATAAGCCTGATCAGCGCCTGTCTGATCATCCGATCCGATAAACGCTGTTCTGGCACCCTTATTTCCAGCACATGCAGCGAAAACACTTGAGGTTAATTCGTCCTTCGCAATCCGATAAAGTGTGATCTCCGGCCCTTTGTCGGTCAAGATCAGACCGTAACATGAATCGTTCGCGCTATCATTGGCACAATGTCGGAATGCAAGATCAATCCGATCAATGAGAGTTGCGGGGAAGCGAAGCACCACCGAACCCCCGGTAAACGGGAGATCAGTTCGTCCATGATTGCGAAAGCGCTCGGGAAACGGGGCCTGCAGTGGGCGGCGTGTTCAGGATGGCCGGCGATGCGGCTGCGCAAGCATCCGGAGCGACACTTGCGGGAGGGACAGGCTTCACGGGGTACTGCGAACCCACCATCCGTACCGAAGACAATGGGCTCCAGAGCCAATGGATGCGACCTGTCCCCTCACGCAATCACACCCGCTCCGCCCGCACCTCCAAGAGGTTGCGCGCCTCCCGCCCGCAGGCGATG
>JAPOSK010000184.1 GCA_026709725.1 Paracoccaceae bacterium
GCGGCGCCGGTTTCCGGGCGTTGGCGTGACAGAAGTGGGGGTCTCTGGCAGTCACTATGTAGCAATGCATGGCTGTTGGAAAACGACTTTGGCTGGAACGGGATTTTGGCAGAACCAGCATTTCATCGACATGCAGACCTCAAGAGGAATCGAAAATGTCATATTGATACGCGCTGTGTTTGGAGTGAGGGCGGCAACAGATTCAGTTCACGGAGTGTTCGAGTGTCGATATATCCGGGATCACATCAGCACCAACGACATCAGTTGTTCATGAAATGAGGAATGAGAAGAAGGCCCGAAAATACATGGTTGAGACACTCTCGTTAAATGACCTGCTTAGGCCCTGCCCCCACTCCTACCGATTGATCCCGATTCCAGTGCGATTCCCCACCCCAACCCGCGCCCGGAAGGGCGGCATATCCGCAGGGCGGGAGTAGACCCATGAATCCGGGCGGACCCCTCCGCACCTGTCGCATGGGGGCAAGGATCGCGCCCCTCCGCCCGCGCCCCGGCCACCGTCTCCGACCCGGCCCGGGCCAGGGCTGCCGGCAGGCGCACCGGGGACGGCATGCCGGTGCACGGTTTCCGGACCCTGCCTGGCGATCCCGGCACCATCACCCGCAACGGCGTCGGGCCCTGCCTTGAGAATGCACAGGCCTTCCGGATGATCACACGACCGACACCCCCGCAGGTGCGGGCCCTTGATCGGCTCGGCCATCGACCGGTCCGGGGGACTGGGGTGCAAACGGGCCCGGTCGGGTCAGACGGAGCCGACGGGCCCCCTTCCTGAAAAGTCGGACCTGTTCAGGATCGGAGACGTGCGCTGATCGGGCTCTGGAGGTTCGGATTGGGGATCTGCGACAGACCGTCACAATGGCTTCCTATCTCCATAACCCTACCCTTCCCCAATGGCATTAACTTGAGATTTTCAGCATGGTAACTGTTCAGGTCCTTGCCCAGCCGCCACACCCGGTCCGCCGGCATTCTGTTTGACAGCGGGTGCTGCATCTCCCATGCGTCCGCCAGCCAAGACCGCAAGAGCCGCGGTGACAGGCAGCAGGCGGGGCAGGCAGATATCCCGTGTCAGGACCCATCGGCGATCGTGGGAACGTGGCCAATCCGGTCACCGACCTGATGCGGCATCCGCGTGCGCGGTCGCCTGGCCTTGCTGCCTGTCGCATGCACCGAAGGCCTCAGCCACATCCGTGTGAGTGCGGGCCGGAGCGATGTGATCGGGGCCGGGCCGGGGCTGGAACCTGCTGGAGACACTGCGAGCGTCACCGGAGGGACTGATGAACCGGTTCGCAGAGATGGAATCCGCTCCGGCTCACTAATCCCCGTTCCGGCCCAGAAATTCCCGGTTCAGGAATCTGAACAGTTACGAGCAATCATGATCTTTTGGCCGTCTTCCC
This sequence comes from Paracoccaceae bacterium, assembly GCA_026709725.1. GTDB lineage: Bacteria > Pseudomonadota > Alphaproteobacteria > Rhodobacterales > Rhodobacteraceae > MPNP01. Next base: position 1,413 of record JAPOSK010000184.1, read on the forward strand.
GGATTTTTTCGCACAAAGGCACGCCTGATGGATTTATCTCTTTTTGATCATTGATGGGGGAAATCTCAAAAGTGCAGTCCAAAAAGCCCGCCGGTATCCGTTGCATCTGTCAGCGTCTTGTCCAAGACGAAGGCATTGATGTCGAAATTCGGTCGGTAACCGTCCTGTGGTAGAATATCCGAGTTCATTGTGACGATGTACTGGCAGCCATGCCTGTCCGCACGATCTGCGCCCAGCTGGAGCGCCTTCGCAATCTGACGTTCATCGACGCCGTCAAAGAGATGGCTGTCATGGATCAGGAAGCCAGGCGACCTTCCACTCTGACTGCTTAATTCAAGGAGCATTAGATCAAAGCAGAAGATCTGCATGTTTGTGATGCCCTGGCTGCGCTGGCTATCAATCTTGACCTCAAATCTTGGCCCGTTCTCAGTTGCATCGATCGTCAAGTGGCCGGCGGTTTCATACAGGGCTCCCGAAAGCTCTTCAAATGTGACAATCGCCTTGTTCACGATATCTTCCCGCTCGTGAACATCATCTCTGAGAGACTGGGCAATTCGTTCCCGCTCAATCTTGAGTTCTGTTAGCGAACTTTCAAGCGTTTCCGCCGCCTCCAACCTCCGGCGATGATCCTCGGCATCGGCCTCTGCACGGGCCAACTCCTCCCGCATCTGCGTGTACTGCTCCAAGGCACCGCCGGACTGCAAGATGCCCATGATCTGTTGCCGTCGAGCATCAAGGCTGGACTGTTTGTCCTCACGTTTTTTAATGCGGTCAGATGCCGAAGTAATCTCGTTGGCAAGATGCGAGCGTCGGTTTTCGATGATCGTCTGATGAAAAACCTCCACTTCATCAAGTCTGCGTTTCACGATGTCCGGCACGATGATATTGGCCTCTCTGTAGAGCCTTGCAATGTCCGACAGATCTGGTTGTTGCTCTTCAACAAGTGACGCGTTCAGATCGTTGATCATCCCTTGGTCTATGAAGTTTTCTTCACCAAGGCTGTTGATCTGGACCGTGATGTCATTCGCCTCACCCTGAAGTTCACGATACTCGGGAATGACCTGAAAGCTTTCCAATTGGGACGTCAACTGCTCAATTTTATGCTCGGCCACGACCAGGCGGGTTCTGATGTCCGCCGCACGGCCGACAAAGGATCCCAAATCACCAGAACGCGCGGCGCGACCAAACTGCTTCGTAATCCTTTCTTTGTCTCTTAGAGCCTGCAAATCACTTGCAATGCGCCAATCAAGCCCGAGAAGGTAAGAGATGGCGATCTGTTGGTCCCAGAGCGGTTGCATGCCAAAATATTTCATCGGTGTTTGAAATGCACTGTCTTTCGGACGCTGACGGCGAGTGAAATAGGAAAAGAGCGACCGGAATGATGGTGTTTTCCTGTTGTCATCGGGCATCGATTCCAGGCCGAACCAACAACTGCCGAGCTTTGATTTCCAATCCTCATTTGGGATTTCCTGGCGGTCATTGTGCCCAAGAAGCCCTGACTGGATCGGCATGTTCTCAATCGGCCGTTTAACCGTGAGGACCTTCGGTTTACTGCCAGAGCGGGCCACGGAATACTCATCGCCACCCACATCCATGACGATTTCAAATGTTGAATTCACCAGCTCGGATGTTCGAAAGATGCTGTCTTTTGATGCATTCGCACCACAGAGAAAATGCACCAACTCCACGAAACTGGTCTTTCCTGTCCCGTTCCTGGACTGACGATCTGTTGCACCTTCACTCTTTTCCGACAGAAGGATATTCAGCCCAGGTCGGAATGTGAGGGCCTTGAATGAAGCAAGGTCGCTGCCAATCCTTCGCATCATGGTTCAGCCCTCGCAACCAAGCCCTGCTGGCATTCAACCACACCGATCAGGAACAGGAAATCGAGGGCGAGCACGAACCAATCGTAGTCAATTGGTGTCGCCGGCGTAGCAACGGTTCGCCGCGCACGGACCTCATTCCAAAGACGCGAGACTGTCATGGGCTCGTCCATGAGAGCCAGCAACTCACCTCCAATACCGATGATGGCCCGTTCGGTTCTGATATGTTTGGTCGGAAGAATCATATGTCAACCGCCTCATTGTCCGGGTCTTCAAAAATATCACAGCGATCAAAGAAGTAAGCCATGACTGCCATGGCCGCCACCTGCTCCCTGGGTCCGCCGGCAAAGCCAGAATACTCTTGAAGATGGAAAAATATTGCGTCACCAGACAGTTCGAAAGACTGGAGCTCAGCGTATTTGCGGCGGAGTGCCTCCGCAATCTTTTCACCGAGCTCTACACGCATATTTGTGGCAAAGTATTTTTCAACCAGTCCTGCTTTCCGGCGACCGAGCAGCAGAAGTTGATATGCTTCTTTAGAGAGCGAGTTCTTTTCAAGCTTCTGTTCGGATGGCGGTGGCGGCAGATCATCGCCGGGATCCGGATCCTGCTGCTTAAGAACAGAGATTACCGGCTCCAAATCAGACAATGTGATCAATTCGACCGTTTTCGGGGTTGGCGCATCACCAAACATCAGTTGCTTGGCATCCGGTCGTATCATTCTAAACAGTTCTAGGAGATCTGGTTCCGACCAAATCTCGATCTCCAGATTTGGATACTGCGTCCGTTTTTGGTCAAGATGATCAACAACCGTTGGTGGCAAACCACGCGAATCATTGTGAACGAACACCCATTTTTTGATAAAATGCGGCCATTTCGCAACCGCACCCTCCAGATCGGTGTCGATCTTCTCAATCATGACCCGGTCCCTGGCTGATTCCGGAGCATAGCACTGATAGATTGTCCCCGTGCTGAGGCGGCGGCCATCACACTTCCAGTCACCCTGATTGCCATAAGGGCGCACAGATTCAAAGTCGCTTCCGTAGGCATGGCCAACAAGATCCACAAACCAGTCCTGAAAGGCCGTTCCCTTCTTCTTAAGGAAATCAATCTTGAATTTCAGGGTGTAAAATAATTCTGATACCGGATCTGTCATGATGCTCGCTCAATCAATTGCAAGGATGTTGGTGAGCACTTCAATCGCCACTCCGTTCTCCTGTCCCGTCGGGACCAGCCAGTCATGGTGAGGGCAGGACAGTCTTCCAAGAGCATCCACACGCTGCCTTCACCTGGATTCGCACTGTCGCTGTATACCAACCCCGGTACCAGCCGTCCACCGGAGACCGTTCCCCCAAATCAGCGACCCAATCGCCCGGA
>JAPOSK010000111.1 GCA_026709725.1 Paracoccaceae bacterium
CGCCGCCTCGTCCGAATGCTTGATCGGCAAATTGGGCCCACGCCTCTTCCTCAACCTAAGTCTCATCCCGCACGGCATTGGAAAATTTCGTATACCGCCCATCAAAGGCCAGGGGAATTGTTCCGGTCGGCCCATTCCGATTCTTGGCAATGACAAGCATCGCCTTGCCGTGATGCTTTTCGTAATTTTCCTTCCATTTCTCATAGGACTGCTGATCCGCCTGGTCAGGTTCCTTGTTCTTGGTGTAATAGGATTGCCGTTCAACAAACATGACCAGATCGGCATCCTGTTCGATTGCACCCGAATCCCGCAGATCGGAGAGCTGGGGCCTTGGGTCATTGCGGCTGTCGACCGCCCGGTTCAGCTGCGAGATGGCGATCACGGGAACATCGAGAACCTTGGCCAGTGATTTGAGGCCGCTGGTTATCTGCGCGACCTCGTAATTGCGGGACTGGCTGGTATCCGTTCCGCGCATCAGCTGGATGTAGTCAACCACAATTGCATGGATGCCGTTTTCCTTGCGGTGGAGCTGCTTGGCCCTGAGTATCACATCTGCAATCGACAGCCCGCCACTGTCATCAATGAAGATCGGCAGACCGACAATTCTCAGTGCCGCATCCTTGTATTGTTCAAACTCATCAGGTGACATCCGGCGCGTCACAATCTCGTTGGCTGCAATCCGGGTTTCCGCCGACAGGATTCGGGACATGAGCTGTTTGGCCGACATCTCCAGTGAGAAGAATGCAATTTTTCCGCCAAGCTGGGTCTTCTCGCCATCGGCATGCTCGATGACTTCGTATTTGCTGGCGACATTGACAGCGATGTTCGTGGCCAGAGCCGTCTTTCCCATCCCCGGACGGGCGGCAATGATGATCAGGTCAGAACGTTGCAGACCTCCGATCTTCATGTCCAGATCCGCAAGACCTGTCGGCAGTCCGGCGTGGTCACTGTCACGGTCCCGGGCCAGCCGGGCCTCCTGGATGCTTTCCGGCAATATATTCGAGACCTGGCGGAACCCCACATGCGCAGCCCCATCCTTCCGGAGCTGGTAAAGCTGACTTTCAGCCTCTTCAATCAGATCCTGCGAGCGGGTTTCAGGCCTCATGTCGGCTGCCCGTTGCTGCAGGCCGTCCCCAAGCTTGATCAGACGTCTGAGATTGGCCAGTTCATGGATCTGTTCGGCAATCTCGACAACCCGCCGCGGGTTCATGTAATAGCTGGAGATATCGCTCAGGTATTTGGCGACCCCGATGCTTCTGATCTGCGGGTCGCCGACAATGTAGTTCCGGATTGTGTCAAGACTGGCCAGACGATTCCCGATGATCATCGCGTGAATCTTTTCAAAGATCGCCCGGTTGGTGGAATTGTAGAAGTCATCGGCCGTGATGATCTTCATCACATTCTGATAATGCTCGTTGTCATAGAGAATGGCTCCGAGGAGGGCTTTCTCAATCTGGCTGTTGTGCGGTATGGTCGCCGCCATATCTGTCGGCTCAGCTTCGTTTGTGCTGGCATCGACCGCTTTTGACTGACCACTGATCACGCTGACATTCATCTGATCTTCCTTCATCTGGCGCATCTCCCGTCAGGGTAAATGCATTTCAGCCCCTGTAGAAAATTGTATTGATGATGAATAATTCTGAGCATGAACATCCCATATCTCGCCTGTCTCCATCCGGCATCCACAATATCTTGCTGCGAAGAGTCCGTCAGAAGTTTCCGCTTGCTTTTCCGCAAATCCTTCCCGCAGGCCGGCATGCCGGGTCCCGGGCCATGATTACACTTGCAGAATTGGACTTTTGAGGCCACCCGGCGGGTTTCAGGCCAGTCGGACGAGGCCGAATCGGATGCCTGATGAATCGCTCACGAGCTGATCGAGTCCTCCTGCCATCTCCGTGGATCGTCCAGAAATCGATGCATCTCGCGGATTTCTTCCGGCTCCAGAATCTCATTGATGACCGCACAGCCCATGATGCCCGCCCAGCTCGTCAGGTGGTGCAGGACAATCCCGTGCTCAGCCAGGAGGGCCCGACTCTCCGGGAAGATGTCATAGTAGAACACAACAACCGCATGCCGGCACAGGGCACCCGCCTCCCGGACCGCAGTGACAAAGTCCAGCTTGGAGACACCGTCTGTCGCCATGTCCTCAACAAGAACGACACGCTCCCCGGCCGCCAGGACCCCCTCGATCCTCCGGCCCCTGCCATGGTGCTTTGCCGTCTTGCGAATGTAGGTCATTGGCAGTGCCAGCCGATCGGCCAGAAACGCTGCATATGGAATTCCGGCCGTGGCTCCTCCGGCCAGGCATTCGACGCCGTCCTGACCGATATTCTGCTCAAGAAGGGCCGCAAGCATGTCCAGGATTTCGGCGCGCTGACGAGGAAATGAAATGAGTCTCCGGCAATCGATATAAACCGGCGAAGGCCGGCCTGATGTCAGGGTGAAGGGGCGCCGCGGGCTCATCCGAATCGCCTCGATTTCGAGCAGAATCTCCGCCGCCCTCCGCGCCGCTGCGCAATTCAGTGTCCGGACGGGTTCGGTCATTCAGGTCTCCACCTGCCATGTCAATGGATGACCGGGATCAAAGACAACCACGGTGTGCACCTGATCCCTGATCAGGCCGGGGGGTTGATATGGCCCGGTTTTGTGCAGGCGGATCGTGCCGGAATTTGGTTCAAGGCCATAGAATTCAGAGCCAAATCCGGCAACAAAGGCCTCAAGACGATCAAGCGCGCCGGCGTCCTCAAAAAGCCCGGCCAGCAGTGGCATTGTCACGGGGCTTGTAAAGATGCCGGCACATCCGCAGGAGCTTTCCTTGCGTATTCGGTCATGTGGTGCACTGTCGGTGCCGAGGAAGAAACACGCATCACCGCTGACCGCTGCCGCCATCAGGGTCTGACGATGCTCTTCCCGCTTGGCCACCGGCAGACAGTAGTTGTGCGGCCGAATCCCTCCCGCCAGAATATCATTGCGGTTCAGAACCAGATGATGGGCTGTGATCGTGGCGGCAGTCCGGGTCCGGTGGGCACGAACATAAGCGACGGCCTCCCGTGTCGTGATATGTTCAAGAACAATCTTCAGGTCAGGATGGGCATCGCGAATCCTCTGCAGCGGTCCTGTGATGAAGACCCCTTCGCGATCAAAGATATCGGTTCGGGGATCGGGATCCTCGCCATGGACACAGAGGGGGGTGCCGGCCCCCGAGAGCACCCTGAGCACATCACCGATCCCGGTGTAGTCAGTGACACCATGCCGGGCATTGGTGGTGGCGCCGGCGGGGTAGAGTTTGACAGCCCTGATCACATTCTCCTCTATTGCACGCTCAACATCACCCGCATCCGTGTTGTCAGTGAGATAGAGGGTCATGAGTGGAGTGAAGGATAGCATGCCGGGAAGCGACTGAAGGATTCGTTCACGATAGTTCAGGGCATCAGCCATCGTGACCACGGGCGGGTCAAGATTGGGCATGACAAGCGCTCTGGCAAAATGCTTGGCCGCAACCGGCGCGACCAGTTTCAGCAGGTCGCCATCGCGCAGATGGAGATGAAAATCATCCGGTTTTCGGATCACGACTTCCCGCATCAGTCCTCACCTTGTGCGCTGGCAATCGCCGGCATGATATCATCCTGGACTGTGCGGGAGGTCACGGGACCTGCATGACGGAGCAGGACGTGCCCGTTGCTGTCGATCACGAATGTCTCAGGGATGCCATAAACCCCCCAGTCAATTGCGACTCGGCCCGTTTTGTCGGCACCGAGGCCCGCAAATGGATTTCCGAGCTCATCAAGGAAGGCCTGCGCCCGCACCGCCTCGTCCTTGTAGTTGACACCATAGACAGGAATGCCCGTTCCCGCGAGAGCAAGCAGATTGGGATGCTCGGCCCTGCAGGGCGCACACCAGCTGGCCCAGTAGTTGACAATCTTGATCCCCGGGGCCGTCAGGTCATCAGCGCCAAAGGGCGGGAACCCGGCGAGCGCCTCAAGGTCAATTGCCGGGGCCGGTTGATTGATATGAACCGAGGGCAGTGCCGGGTCATCAGCCCGCAGGACCGAGAGGGTCAGCAGGATGCCAAGCCCGGCAAAGGCAAGCAGTGGAAGCGCGAGGAGCAGCCTCCCCGACCTAGTCAGTGAGGTCATCATGACGTGTCCGGGAATGCCGGATCCTGAATGCCGCAAGCCAAGTGAGCATGACAAGCCAGAAAATAACAAGAAGGGCAATCCCGTAGGCGCCGAGGATATGCGCTGTGTAGGGCGCGAATTCGGTCATGACCAGACCTGCCTTGCCTTGTGGAGATGGGTTACAATCCCTGTACGGGTCCGCACCAGGATCAGCAGGATGCACAGGCAGACAAAACCTGCAATGGCAATGAGGAGGGGGATATAATAGGCATTGTGGATATTGGTTTCCGGATCCAGTGAAAGGGACGGTGGCTGGTGCAATCCGTCCTTCCAGAAAAACACTGCATAACGCGACAGGAGGGCAAAGAGCGATCCGGCAACACAGAGAATGGCGGTCAGATCTGCAGCCGCCTCCCGCCCGTCAAGCAATTTCCAGAGGAGCAGGTAAACGAGATAGTGCACAAAAAGGATCAGAAACGA
>JAPOSK010000191.1 GCA_026709725.1 Paracoccaceae bacterium
GGCGCTCCTCCTCGACGGCGCGGCGACGGGCCTCTTCTTCCCGGCGGCGGATCTGCAACTGTTCGTGATCTCGAATGGCACGGACACACGCTATTTCGCCAACACCACCCGGCGGGACAAAAACAGTTTCGATTTCACCATGAACTGGGCGAAGGCTGACAACAGCCCGCTCCGGGATCTGAAGGATTTCACCGCCACATTCTTTCCGAAGAACACACTGCTGGCAGTATTGCTGAACTATTCAGTGCTTGATGTGAATGATACCTTGCTGGTCATGCGCCCTTATCAGATTGCCGCGACCGAGCGGATCCTGTGGAAGATCACCAGTTCATTTGCGGCAAGGAGCCTGAACAGGCCGGAGAGTGGCGGCTATGTCTGGCACGCTACAGGATCGGGCAAGACCCTGACCAGTTTCAAGGCTGCGCGCCTCGCCACGGAGCTTGGGTCAATCGACAAGGTATTCTTTGTCGTGGACCGCAAGGATCTCGATTATCAGACGATGAGAGAATACCGGCGCTTCCAGCCCGACAGCGTGAATGGATCCGTGAGCACCGCCGCACTGAAACGCAACCTCGCCCGCGATGACGGCAAAATCATCGTCACCACGATCCAGAAACTGAACAACCTCATGAAGAGCGAGGATGATCTGCCGGTCTATCGGCAGCAGGTCGTCTTCATCTTCGACGAGTGTCATCGCGGCCAGTTTGGCGAAGCGCAGAGGAACCTGAAGAGGCGATTCAAGCAGTTCTGTCAGTTTGGCTTCACGGGCACACCGATCTTTCCGGAAAACGCAGCGGGAGCGGACACCACAGCCAGCGTCTTCGGCCACGAGCTGCATTCCTATGTCATCACGGACGCCATTCGGGATGAAAAGGTGCTGAAGTTCATGGTTGACTACAACAATGTGCGTCCCCGTTTCCGGGACATCGAAAGTGAGCAGGATGCGGAGACGCTGACCGCCGCCGAGACAGGACAGGCGTTGCAGCATCCTGAGCGCATTCGTGAAATCTCGCAGTACATTCTGGACAACTTCCGCCGGAAAACGCATCGCCTGTCGGGTGGAAACAGCGGCTTCAATGCCATGTTGGCGGTCAGCAGCGTGGATGCCGCCAAGATGTATTACGAAACCCTGAACACGCTGCAGGCGGAACGGGACAAGCCTCTGAAGATTGCAACAATCTTTTCTTTTGCCTCCAACGAAACCCAGAATGCCGTCGGCGACATTCCGGATGAAGGCTTTGATGTCACGGCACTGAACAGCACCGCCAAGACGTTTCTGTATGCAGCCATCAGGGATTACAACCGAAACTTCAGGACCAGTTTCAGTGTGGAGAGCCGTGGCTTCCAGGACTACTATCGTGATCTGGCCAAGCGGGTCCAGGACGGGAATGTGGATCTCCTGATCGTTGTGGGCATGTTCCTGACCGGCTTTGATGCCCCGACCCTGAACACGCTCTTTGTGGACAAGAATCTGCGCTATCACGGCCTGATCCAGGCCTTTTCGCGGACAAACCGCATCTTCGATGCCACGAAGGCCTTCGGCAACATCGTCACCTTCCGTGACCTTGAGCAGGCAACGGTTGATGCAATCAAGGTGTTTGGCGATGCAAACACAAGGAACGTGGTGCTGGAGAAAAGCTACCGAGAGTACATGGAGGGCTACACCGATGCGGTGACCGGCGAAGCCCGGCGGGGCTTTGTCAGCGTCCTGGCGGAACTGGAACGACAGTTCCCCGATCCAGCCGCCGTTGTCAGGGAAGCCGACAAGAAGGATTTCGCCAAGCTCTTCGGCGAATACCTCCGGCTTGAGAACATTCTGCAAAACTACGATGAGTTCGCAAGCCTGAAAGACCTGCAAAACATCGATGCAGCGGACGCTGCGGCTCTCGAGGCCTTTCAGGAAGCGCATCACCTGGACGAAGAGGACCTCGCAGTGCTTCAGGGGATCCGGTTGCCGAGCGAGCGCAGAGTGCAGGACTACTGCTCGACATACAACGACATCCGGGACTGGTTGCGCCGGAAGAGAGATGCCGATGAGCGGGCCACAGGCACCGTTGACTGGGATGACGTGGTGTTCGAGGTGGACCTGCTCAAATCCCAGGAAATCAATCTGGACTACATTCTTGAACAGATCTTCGAGAGCAACAGAAAGGCAAAACACAAGTCCGAAATCATTGAGAATGTGCGGCGCATGATCCGGGCCAGTGTGGGTCATCGGGCAAAAGAGAGCCTGCTGGTCGATTTCATCGACCAGGCCGATCTTGATGACCTGGGTGATAAGACTGAGGTGATCGCAGCCTTTTTCGCATTCGCCCAGGCCGAGCGGCGGCGCGAGGTCGAGGCACTGATCAGCACCGAAGAGTTGAACGCGGAGGCCGCCCGGCGCTACATCGCAACGTCGATCAAACGGGAATTTGCCAGTGAAAACGGCACGGACCTGAACGCGATCCTGCCAAGGATGAGCCCATTGAACCCACAGTACTTGCCACGAAAGCAGAGCGTCTTTCGGAAAATCTCCGCATGTGTTGACAAGTTCAAGGGTGTTGGGGGCCAGCTTTGATCCGAACCTCCAGAGCCCGATCAGCACAAGTCCGCGACCCTGAACAGGTCTGATTTTTCAGGAAAGGGTTCTGCCCGGACCGTTTGATCTGGATCCCGAACCCATCAGCGGCCGAGCCAGTCGAAGGCCCGGGCCTGCAACAGTGTCGGCGGTTTTGTCATCTGAAAGGACATGGTCTTCTCAGGACAGGACTCAACCGTGTTGCGGGTGATGGTGCCAGGATCATCAGGCAGGGTCTGGAGATTGTGCGCCGGGGTGCCATCCGCGGCTCGCCTGCAGGCCGCCCTGGCCTCGGTGCAGCCCAATCGTGTGGCCGGCGCAACCACGGATTGGTGCTCATGTTCAAAAGCGATGCCATCCGGTCTGATACGACCAGAGGCGAGAGAGAGTGCGCACCCAGCGAACCTCACCCGTTGAGACCGCAAAGGTCTCGGACAGTGCCAAGGCCCGGGGGCAAAAGCAGATCAGTCTGACCGGAAATTCCGCGTGATTGTGCACGGGTCCCGGTTCAGAGATCTGCGGTCATGACCTTGTTCCATGCGGCCACAAAATCCCTGATGAACTTTTCCTGGCTGTCGGATTGCGCATAGACCTCGGAGAGAGCCCGCAACTGCGCGTTGGAGCCGAAGACCAGGTCAACATCAGTGGCGGTCCATTTGGCATCACCAGTCAGGCGATCCCGGCCAATGAAGACCGTGTGATCGTCGGGCGCAGGCTGCCATTCAGTCGCCATGTCCAGCAGGTTCACAAAGAAATCGTTGGTCAATGTGCCAACAGTGTTGGTCAGAACGCCATGCGCACTGCCGCCATGATTGGCACCGAGCACCCGCAGTCCGCCGATGAGAACGGTCATTTCGGGGGCGGTAAGGCCAAGGAGATGAGCCCTGTCCACAAGCATTTCGGCGGCATCGGCATAAGATGCGGTCTTGCAGTAATTCCGGAAACCATCGGCCTCGGGCTCCAGGGGTGCAAAACTGTCTCCATCAGTATCTTCCGGCCTCGCGTCCATTCGCCCGGGGGCAAAGGGCACCGTGATGCTCATGCCGGGGATCTTGATTGCATCCTCAACGGCACAACAGCCGCCGAGAACAATCAGATCCGCAAGGGAAATCCTGACACCGGATGTCTGCCTGTCATTGAACTCCGACTGAAGCGCCTCAAGCCCATCCAGCGTCCGCTTCAGACGTTCCGGCTCATTTGCCGCCCAGCCAATTTGTGGATCAAGACGGACGCGGGCGCCATTGGCGCCTCCCCGCCGGTCTGTTCCCCGATAGGTCGAGGCCGATGCCCATGCAACATGAAGCAAATCCTGCGCTGACACGCCTGCGGTGCGGAGGGAGGATTTGAGATCTTCGATATCGGCCTCACTGACAAGTGGATGATCGACCTCGGGTATCGGATCCTGCCAGATCAGCGACTCTTCCGGAACGTCATCACCAAGATAATAGCGGACCGGTCCCATGTCCCTGTGGGTCAGCTTGAACCAGGCTCGGGCAAAGGCATCGGCAAACTCATCCGGATGTGAATGAAAATGACGCGATATCCTTTCATAGTCCGGGTCCATGCGCATGGCCATGTCAGCAGTCGACATGAAGATCGGAACTCTTTGGGAGGCATCGGCAGCATGCGGGGCCATATCCGCTTCCTCAAGATTCTCCGGTGTCCAGACATAGGCACCCGCAGGACTCTTCGTGAGCGTCCAGTCATACTTGAAGAGAACATCGAAGTATCCCATGTCCCAGGCGGTCGGGTTGGGGGTCCAGGCCCCTTCCAGGCCCGAAGTGATTGTGTCGCCACCCCTGCCGGTGCCATGGGTTGACAACCAGCCAAGGCCCATTGCCTCGATGGGAGCCGCTTCAGGGTCTGGTCCCACATGGCCCGGATCGCCGGCACCGTGCATCTTGCCGAAAGTATGTCCGCCCGCGACCAGCGCAACGGTTTCATAATCATTCATGGACATGCGGGCGAAAGTCTCCCGAATGTCATGACCCTGGGCGACCGGATCCGGGTC
>JAPOSK010000133.1 GCA_026709725.1 Paracoccaceae bacterium
ATGGCGATGGCTGGCCATCGCCATGATCCCCAATGGATATGATCCCCCCTGCAAAGCAGGCGGGATGAGTCTTCGATCAGGGGGCAGAGGATCACCGACCCCTGGTTTTCCCGTGACAACAGACCGTCCATCACGGCAGGACAGCAATCCAGAACGAAGCGGTAAAGAGTGCCAGCAGCGTGCCGATGAGTACGGAACTGGCCGCGATTCGCATGGCGCGCTGGTAGATTGAGGCAAAGAGAAAGGCGTTGATGCCGGGGGGCATGGCGGCAGTGACCACGGCGCTGCGGGTCAGGTCGTTGCCAAGATCAAGGACGAGGGTGCTCAGCATGAGGGTTATGGCGGGATGCACCAGAAGCGAGAGCACGCATACCATGATGATGGGTCCGATGTCGCCCTCGATCCGATAGCGGGTCAGGATGCCGCCGAGTGCAAACAGTGCTGCCGGAATCCCCCCTGAGGCCAGGAAATCAATCGCATCAGTGAGGAGCGTCGGCAGCACAATGCCGAGCAGATTGAAGGCAAGCCCCAGAACGAGCCCGATCAGGAGGGCATTGGAGGCAAGCGAACGGAAAATCTGGCGAACAACCCAACCGGATGTATCCCGTCGATCCCGCAGGAACTCGAATGCGGCCACGCCCAGCGTATAGCAAAACAGGGCATGAAAGGCGACGATGGTGAAGGTCGCTGACAGGGCAGCATCACTGTACGCACGACCGACAACGGCAAGACCGAGCAGAACCGTGTTGCCAAAGAGGGCGCAAAAACCGATGGCAACCGCATCTTCCCAACTGCGGCGGAAGATCACCCGGGCCCCGAAAATCCCGGCAGCAAAACAGAACGCTGACCCGCAATAGAACGAAGCCAGCAGGGCCGGATTCACATCCATCGCAAGATCCATGCGCCAGATCGCCATGAAGAGCAGGCAGGGGATCGCAAATCGCTGGGCAAAGGTCATGATCGCATCACAGGCTTCGACCGGGAAGAGTCGGGCCCGTGTTGCAAGGGCTCCGGCACCGATGATCATAAAAATCGGTGCGGTCACCTCAAGAAGTATGTGCAACTTAACCCTGTTCCCCGATCACAAGACCATCGTGGGCCGGCATGACGGTCTTCGGTGTTATGCGGGCAACCTCTTCGTAATCCATGCGCGTGCCCATATTGGTCAGATAGGCCTGACGCGGGCCGGCTCTGGCGATCCAGGCAAGCGCTTTTTCGAGATGCGCGTGGGCCTTGTGGGGTTCTGGCTGCAATGCGTCGACAATCCAGCAGTCAAGGTCAGCGAGCAGAGGCCAGACATGATCGGGTATTTCTGAAACATCGGGTATGTATGCGAGATTGCCGATCCGGAAACCGAGGCTCATGATGGCTCCGTGGTGAACGGGGAACGGAATCAGTTCGATCGCACCGCCGGCACCGGAAATCGTCACAGGCCCTGTCATGGTCCGCATGTCAAGAAACGGTGGATGGGTCGTGCTTTCCACGGCAGAGATTGCATAGCCAAAACGGCGAAGAAGAATCTGTCCGGTTTCCGGATCAGTCCAGAGTGGGACCGGTCTCTTGCTGTTCATGGCCAAAACGCGCAGGTCATCAATACCGTTGACATGATCCGCATGGGCATGGGTGACAGCAACGCCGTCAACCGCTCCCACCCCGACAGCAAGAAGTTGCTCACGGATGTCGGGGGAGATGTCCACCAGGGCTGCGGTTGTGCCACCGGACCCCGCTTGCTCCACCAGAAGTGAACAGCGTCGTCTTCGGTTGCGCGGATTGTTCGGGCAGCACGCACCCCAGACATTGCCCAGTCTTGGGACGCCGCCCGAGGAGCCGCAGCCCAGAACTGTACAGCGGATGACCGTCATTGGCGCACGCAGTCGTTCAGGCGCGGAAAGGCTCGCCGCATGTTGGCCTGCACGATGTCCGCAAACGTGTCGATGGGGAGATCAAGGAGTCCTGCCACATGCTCGGCATTATGCCGAACATACGCCGGTGCGTTGCGCTGACCGCGATGGGGAACCGGGGTGAGGTAGGGGGCGTCAGTTTCGACCAGGACCTGTTCCGGTGGGACCGTGGCAACAATCTTGCGCAGCGGCCCGGCATTCGGAAATGTCACCATGCCGGCAAATGAGAGGAAGAACCCGCAGGCAATGGCAAGGTCAGCCAGGGCCTGGCCGGATGAAAAGCAATGCATGATGCACTGAAACGGGCCCTTTCGCCACGCATTCCCCAGAATCTCGATCATGTCATCATCGGCATCACGAGCGTGAATGACAAGCGGAAGACCTGTCATGCGGCTCGCCCTGATATGGATATCCAGACTTGCAATCTGTGCTGATCGTGTCTCCCGGGTGTAGTGGTAATCCAGCCCTGTTTCACCGATGGCGACCATTTTGGGATCCTCAGCCAGACGGGCAATTCCGGAAACTGTCAGGGGGCGCACATCGGTCACGTAGTGAGGGTGGACACCAACGGCATAATAGACCCCGGAATGGGAGTGGGCGATGGCCCGTGTTCGTGTGAGCTGTCCCGGTCTTGTGCAGATCGTAATCAGAGGTCCGACGCCAGCTGCATGCGCATCGGCAAGAACATCATCCAGATCATCGGCAAATTGCGGAACGTCGAGATGACAGTGACTGTCCGGGATCGGGCGAGGGGCGTTTGAGCTGCTCACTGCACAAGCGTCCTTGCTGTTCCTGTGATGCGCTCTCCGATCAGGAAGACTTTTTCAAAAACACCCAACTGGGCACGACGCGCTGTTTCAAGTGCAGCGATGAGGTCGGCATGGAGTTCAGACCAGGCCGCGGCCGCGGCGCTGCTCCGCACAAAGGGTTTGAGGGCATCACCCTCACCGGGCACAACCGCATGGTGAAGCGTATTGCTCGCCGCGAGATGCGCCAAACGGGAGATGAGAATCCGGGCAAGAAACTCCATGATCTCGAAGGTCTCGGGTGTGGGCTCCGCCTGGCATCGGTCAACAAGTTGCAGGAGCAGGGACTCAGGCTGGCGAAATGCAGCCAGCATTGCCAGCAGCTGTTCATAGATTGCGATGCCGTCATTGGCATGGAGGTGCAGCGCCATGCCAATTGAGCCGTCCGCGAGTACGCCCAGGGCATCACGCCGGTCGGGACTGATGTCCGGTCGCGATTCAAGTTCTGCGGTGATTTGCGCAGGGCTGTGCGACCGGCATGGCAGAATGCGGCACCGGCTCCGAATTGTCGGCGGCAGACGCAGCGGGTTGCTGCTGGTTAAAAAATAGAAGGCATTGTCGGGGGGTTCCTCAAGATCCTTCAATAGGGCATTGGCAGCATTGCGATTGAGATCATCGGCTGAATCAATAATTGCAATCCTTGGCTTCCCGCCAATGGAGGCCAGACGAAAATGTTCCTGCATCTCACGGATATCATCAACAAGGATCTGCCTGCTCCGTTTTGCTGACCCGTCCGCACCATCAACCCGCACCGTTCGCAGACCGGGTTCTGACCCCGCAGCAATCCGTGCATGAATCGGGCTGTCGGGTGCCACATCCAGACTGTCTGCATCCCCCTCCGTTCCAGTCAGAAGATACGTCGCTATCCTGACTGCGAGATCGCCCTTGCCAATGCCCGCAGGACCGGTGATCATCCAGGCCGAACCGGGACGCCCCCGCTGGCAGGCTTCCAGAAACTTCTGCTCGGCGGCGTTCTGCCGGACAAAGAGTTCGCCGCCCACCTCAACTCCCCCCGCCAAGTCTTTCCAGAACACATGCGAGAATGTCCCCGGCGACGCATTCAGGATCCCGGTCGGCATCTATGGCGACACAGCGTTCCGGGAAACGTGCAAGAATTCGATCAAAGGCATCAGCACGTTTCGCATGGCGATGTGCATCACCCTTCTCAAACCGTGTTATCACCGCACCGCGGTGACGGACCCGCTCCTGCGCCAGCTCTGGGGCGGATCGCAGGATCAGTGTGAGATCAGGCTCCATTCTGACAAGGTGCGCATTGATCGCTTCAAGGACTGCATCGGCCTCCGGTGACAATGACTGATAGACCCGGGTTGAATCGGTAAATCGATCACAAACAACGATTGTTCCTGCTGCAAGCGCAGGCCGGATGACCTGTTCAACATGATTGCAGCGGGCAGCAAAAAACAGGAGCAGTTCACTGGCTGGTGACCAGTCGATGTCATTCGTGGAGAGAATCAGTTCACGAATGCTCTCGGCTCCCCTGGTTCCGCCGGGTTCTCGTGTCAGCAGCACATCATATCCACGGTCATCAAGCGAACGGCTCAGCCGTTTTGCCTGACTGGATTTTCCGGTGCCGTCAATTCCATCAAGGGTGATCAGGGTGCCGGCTGACATCATTGCTTTATCGGCAACACAGCATTGATCATCCGGCCGGCCAGTTCGACCGGCACAATCTTGAGACGCCGCAGGAAACCCGCATCGGCAACATCCTCGGCAATGTGCAGCGGATATGCCCTCCGTATGTCATGACCGGGGATGATCAGCTCCAGAGTGCCGATCTCCTGGCCCTCGGACAGAGGCGCCTTGGGGATGCCGTCAAATTTGGCAACGAGCTGGATTTCCG
>JAPOSK010000235.1 GCA_026709725.1 Paracoccaceae bacterium
GAAATTCTTGCCGTGATTGGTGACAACGGGGCGGGCAAATCGACGCTGATCAAGGCCCTGTCCGGAGCCATCAGGCCGGATAGCGGCGAGGTCATCCTTGATGGCGAGTTGGTCACTTTCAACTCACCCATTCACGCGCGGGAGTATGGCATCGAAACAGTCTACCAGACTCTGGCGATGTCACCTGCACTGTCCATAGCCGACAACATGTTCATGGGCCGGGAGATCCGGCGTCAGGGCGTAATGGGAAAAGTGTTCCGACAACTCGACAGGAAGGCGATGAATCGGATTGCCAGGGAAAAACTGTCGGAGCTGGGTCTCATGACGATCCAGAATATCGACCAAAAAGTCGAAACTCTTTCCGGAGGTCAAAGACAGGGTGTCGCAGTGGCACGTGCAGCTGCGTTCGGCTCCCGTGTTGTGATTCTTGACGAGCCGACAGCTGCATTGGGGGTGAAGGAAGGTCGCCGTGTTCTCGACCTGATCCTTGAAGTCAGGTCCCGGGGCATTCCGATTATCCTGATCAGCCACAACATGCCTCATGTCTTCGAGGTGGCCGACCGTATCCATGTGCATCGTCTTGGTCGGCGCCTTTGCGTGATTGATCCCAGGGACATTTCCATGTCTGATGCGGTCGCGCTCATGACCGGTGCCATGCAACCGGAGGAAGTCGATGTTGCAGCGTGAATCTGCTGTCGATAGCACGACAATCTCCGGCCTGAAAAAGGCAGTGCCCGCATTCCGACCACCGACCTGGAGACATCTGGTCATTTGACTGAAATTGTGAGAACATCCTCTCTGTAGGGTCGCGGGCCGATATGGGAAATCGTTGCGGCAGCCATACGGCATCCAATCTGCGCAGAGTCTGCATGACCGAGACCGGCACAGTGTCCGTGAAGAAATCCGGCGGCAAACTGATCTCCTGCTCCGGTGGCATCAACGATATCCGTGGGGATTGCATCCACCTTGATGCTCGCATTGTTCTCAATGACCAGAACTCCATCCCCGGAACAGGTGCAGACGATCAGGATTGCCTCGCAGACAGCTCTGGAAACCACCGCTGGCAATGACGTGACCTCATAGAGCGCCATGAACTCTTCCTGATTGCCGATAACCATATCCGCGTTGTTTCTGATCAGATCCTGAAAAGCCTCCCGATGACGTTCAATGCAAAACGGATCTGACAGCGAAATGGCAACCCTTCCCCCTGCCCGGCGGCAAACCCGGGACGCATAGCGATAGGCCGCCTGGCTGTCCGGTCCATCAAATCGGTACCCTTCAAGAAACAGCCAGTTTGTCGCAGTCACACTCTCCTCATCAATGTCCTCCGGTGACAGGAATTCGGACGCGCCGAGATATGTGTTCATTGATCGCTCGCCATCGGGTGTGATGAGAATCATGGATCGTCCGGTTTCCTCTGCGGCACTGCCGACAAGTTTTGTCGTTGTGAAATCCACCCCGAGACCATGGAGGTCACCGGTGAAGATCCGGCCGAGAAAATCATCCTTGACCTTGCCGATATAGGCTGTTCTGCTGCCTAGGAGTGCCAGCCCAGCAGCTGTATTTGCCGCTGACCCGCCCGAACGCTCAACGGCACCACTCATGAGATTGTACAACTTGCGGGCTCTTGTGATATCAACCAGCTGCATGACACCCTTGGTAACCCCATGCACTGTGAGAAATGATTCATCCACGTGACCCAGAACATCAACGATGGCATTGCCGACCGAGACGACATCGTATTTTTTCCCAATCATGGTGACCTCTCACGCCCGGACATCATTCCGTTGCACCGGATCAATGCTGCCATGACAAAAGGACGATGGAGGCAGACCAAGGCCTGGTGCTGATCGCAATGGAGGCACAGACAGGGAGCATCTCACACTGTCCGGTCAAGGCAACCGGACGATCAGCCATCAGGAACACCGTACCCTGCCAGCATCTCCGCCGTATCATCAATCTGCTCCCTGGTGAGGATGACCGGATCACCGGCCCGCATGGCAAGATAATATTGCCGGGCAATTGTCTCGAGTTCGACGGCCCGCCACATTGCCTGCTCAATCCCCAGACCCGTTGCAACCATACCATGATTGGCCAGCAGGCAGGCAGTGCGCCCCTCAATCGCGGCAATCGCCAGATCCGCCAGTTCGGGAGAGCCGAATGTTGCATAGCCGGAACACCGCACATCAATACCGCCAAATGCGGCCATCATGTAATGGCAGGCAGGGATGGGACGGCGCAAAATTGCAAGGCTCGTGCTGTAGGGCGGATGCGCATGGACAATGGCTGTGACATCGTTGCGGTTTTTCATCAGGCGCCAGTGGATTCGCCATTCGGTCGAGGGTTTGTGTGGACCGGTCCAGTCTCCTGTCATGGACCCGGCCAGATCCATGGCCGCAATCATGTCCGGCGTCATTTTCCTGTAGGGTGTCGCTGATGGTGAGATCAGCATGGTGTCCTCATGCCGAATGGAAATATTGCCCGATGTCCCCTGGTTCAGACCATTGGCATTCATCTCCAGGCAGGCATCGATGATATCCCTCCGGACATCGCTTTCCGTGGCCATTTTCTATCCTTTCTCATGCGCTTCCAGCAAGTGGCTGACAATTTCACGAAACCCGCTTCCACCTGCTGACTGTGCCACCCATTTTGGTGTCACGGTCATCTGATCAGCAAAATCACACACATTGGCAACCCCGCAGGCGTTGGCAAAGAAGGTGAACATCGGCGCATCATTCGGGCTGTCACCGACAAAGATGCATTCAGCATTTCGTTCATCGATTCTGATCTGCAGTCTTTCCATCGCAAACTGTCGGGTCATGGACAGCTTGTCATAATTCCCAAACCATCCGTTGACATGGATTGAGGAGATTTTGGCGATGGCTCCCTCTTCCATAAAAATCTGTTTGATGCGGGCAATGTCCTGATCGGCAAGCCGCGGAACATCCTCGCAGAAATCAACAGCGAGATCAGCAATACGGAAAGACTGGTCAGCCGAGAGAGCCGCGCCGGGCACTTCCGCCCTGATCCGGTCAATGATCCGGTCAAACCGATTGCTGTCACTGATATAGGGAGCAACATCCGGATGGAATGAGCGGATCATGCGTCGTGCCTGCCGGTCATAGGCGTAATAAAATGCCCCGTTTTCACCGACCACACCGGCAACCGGCCAAACGCGGGCAATCATGTCACACCAGCCGGCCGGCCGGCCCGTAACGGGGACAACGGCAATGCCGGCACGGTCAAGGTCCTCAAGGGCCTGGTAGGCAGCACCCGGCAGACGGCCCGCGGTTGTCAGGGTGTCATCAATATCACAGAAGGCAAACCGGACCGAGCGCGCAGTCTCTGGCGGCATTGAGGCAATCGGCTGCATCACCTCAGCACTCCATCCGTGCCAGATCGGGCAGCACCCCCATTGCTGCTGCAAGGTCACAGAAGGAAAAGCGATCCCTGATCTCATGGGCGTGTGACACCGCCTCGTGATAGAATTCGAGCGGCACACCCAGATCCTCCACCGTTGTCGGACCTCCGGCTTCCCTGAGGCGTCTCTCCATCACCTCAACGGGGACGGCAATCTCCAGACACTCGGCCCGCAATTCAGGCCAGATTCGGGCCAGTGTGTCGTTCACGTGTTCAATTCTCCGGGCATCAAGCGGTTTCTGCGCGAGTGCCCCGGCACATCGCTGC
This sequence comes from Paracoccaceae bacterium, assembly GCA_026709725.1. Taxonomy (GTDB): domain Bacteria; phylum Pseudomonadota; class Alphaproteobacteria; order Rhodobacterales; family Rhodobacteraceae; genus MPNP01. The sequence goes on from JAPOSK010000235.1 coordinate 3,688, forward strand.
GCGACATCTTTGCCCATCCGCCGCGTCATGTCATCATGATCCACCGGGACCGGGGAGAGAGTCGGCGGTGCCTCGGAAGCCAGTATGTGTTGCTGAATTCGGCCCATGGTCAGTGTTGCCACGCCCACCTGCTGACCATGCGTTGACCCGGGGTGCCGGTCACCGGCAAAACAATCAATGTAATGCGAGATTTGATGCTCTCCCATCGAACCGTGATTGGAGACGCCGGTGAAGGAAATTCCAAGTCCGCAGAGAGTGAGGACACGAAAGAGAAAACCCACAGCGTCGGGATTGCCTCTGGCGATTCCGGACGCCTGGTCCATGAGGATCAGCTCATCGGGGATTTCAATCAGATAGGGTTCATGGCGATAGAATGTGCCAAGGAGTCGATGGGACATCCACCAGTCAATCTGGGCTGTCGAGCGGCAGAGTGAATCACCAAATCCGGCTGCATTGAGCCATGGCGGCGCCGAAGCACAGACCTCAAGATCGACAAAGAATCCCGCGGGCAGCTGTGCCGACCTTGAAACCTTGAGACCGTCATCCAGGGTCATTGACGCGGTTGAGGACGTGTAGCCATTCATTGATCCGGCTGTCGCAAAGACACAATAACGCTGGCGCTGGCGGTATGTGGCAAACTTGACCAGATCGTTCACTGTTCCGGAGCCAACCGCAACCACGGACCGCTCGGGGTCAAGCCTTTGGGTGAGGGTCCGTGCTGTCGCCATATCGGCGTGCGGATGATCAAGAATGATTTCATCAACCGCACCTGTCCTGGCAAGACTCCTGGCAATCCGCTCACCGAGCGCACCGTGGGTCCCCGAGTCGGAGACAATGGTGTAGGGCGGTGCAAATCC
>JAPOSK010000524.1 GCA_026709725.1 Paracoccaceae bacterium
CCTGGTCGACCGGCTTCAACCGCTGCAACCCCGGAGCGGGAACGGCGCCCGGGCCAGCATCCCCTCCCGTTCCCGCCGCAGGCACCCCCGCCCCCTTGACAGGAGGCTCTGCAGGGAACGCAACCGGATCGAGCGGTTCTTCGGCAGGATCAGGGAGGCCCAAAGGGTCGGGTCGCGCACGGGCAAGACCGCCCGCAACGTTCTTGCGGCCGTGCAGCGCGCTGTCAGCCGTTCTCTGCTGCGGGCGCTGGCGAGGCCGTTGAATGGGGATGCGGCCTAGGACAGGCGATCTCTTTTCTGCTTCCGTGATCCATGCGGCAACATCACTGATCTCAAAGTCAGGTAGTGGGTCAGTTTGGATATTTCCCATTCAGTTAAGAACAATCGCGGCCACATCAATCCCCTGTGGCAGAATTGGTAGACGCACCCGACTCGCAATCGGGAGGTTCATTGTAACAGCAATGACCATGCAGGTTCGAATCCTGTCAGGGGAACCAAAACACATACAAAACCGCCGTGCCGTACGCCGCATTCCTCCAAGCTCTCCTATTGGCTACCAATCCGCTCTGAGGAATCTCATCAACTGCCAGACTGGCCTTTTGCTATCATCGGTTGTGGTTGTGAACTCCGGCGGGATGATGCGGAGCGGCGCACCTGCCCACTCTTGCGGCCTCTGGTGACGGCAACCGGATCCTTGCCGAAACGCTCCTTGTCCTACCCAGTCGCCAAATCAACGATGTGCTTGGCCAACTGGTTGATGTCTTTGGGTCTTCGTGGTGTCATGAGTTTCTCCTTCATCGTTTTCCTCCTCAAATGTATATTTCCAGCAACCCTTTCAGTCGAAGAACGGTTGCCTCAACAAGCCTGTCATCCAAAACCTTGAAGTGTTCTGGTTTGTGAATGGGTTTGTCAACGCGTCTTTCTCCCTCCAGCAATGTTACGATTTCAAGATCAACAGTCTCAAAAAACGACATGAGCGTGTGCGAACTTGTGCTGCCTAGAGTTTTTGATGATAAGGGTTGCGAATAATCACCTCCCAACTGGCTTTCCAACTGAATCAGGCAACAAGACAGATTTTTGTGCATATGTTTGAGAAGCATGAAATCCACAAGGATTCTTTTCAGCATAGCGTTCTCGGCATAGGCCTTACACTCAATTCCCAACACGAATTTGTAATCAACAAACACATGCACATCTACCTGCGCCCGATAAAAATATCTCTCTTGATTCTGATAGATGTAATCCCGGACTTCCTTGCTCTTCAGATTCTGGATATACTCGTCCCGGATGGGAATGCGGTATGTCTTTTCGTTTCCGATGGATAGACGAAAATCGTCCTGCCCCAGTTCGTTCCAGGCGATCCTGACAAGATGCTTGGTCATTGACTCAAGCATCTTGCCTTTTGCGGCCCGAATAACGCCGCCATAGGCGCGTTCTTGGTCATCGGAAGACGCCTGTTCATCAATCCCGCCAACAATCAGGTTGTAGGACTTGATGATATCCTCTCGGGTCGGGATCAAGTCAATTGACCGCATCATACCAGAATTTCATCAATTCTCTGGCGTGCCATGTTGCAATATGAGTCTGATGTATCAATCCCCAAATAGGAACGGCCTGTTTTCTTGGCAACAAGGCAAGTGGTGCCAACCCCAGCAAACGGATCAAGGATTGTGTCACCTGCGAAACTGAAGAGTTGTAGGACACGCCGCGCCAGTTCCTCGGGGAACATGGCCGGGTGGTCATATTCCTTCATCTTGCGCTCTGGGGCAATGGACCATTTGCCATAGACCCATTTCTTGAAATCGTCACCGGAAATATCCGCATTGGCCTTCAATCCAGCCTTCTTCAGCGTTCCCTTGCAAAACACTTCAATGAACTCCCACGAGTACTTGAGATAGGGGCTGGACGGACTTTTCCAGCTGCCCCATGCGGTGTATTTGCAGTTGTAGTTGTTTTTCTCCCAAAGAATCTCACCCTTCCAAATCATGGATCGCTTCATCATGTGACCGGATATGATGTGGTGTGATGGCACATAATCCGAGTAGAGTGGCTGGACATTGATTGCAATCCGACCGCCATGCTTCAGGACACGGATGCATTCGTCAAGAACACCAAACAATTTTCTGAAATATGCAGCCCATTGCTCTGCATCATTGTTGGCCTCATAATCCAGTCCGAAATTGTAGGGTGGGGAGGTAAAGACAAGATCAATACAGTTGTCTGGCAGGTCTTTGAGAACCTGTTCGCTGTCACCGCATACAATGCAGTTTTGAAAACTATCGGGAAGATAAACATTCTCATCGTCAAACCCTTTGCCATTGGCATAATAGGATTTGCCTCGCACCTGTTCCTTGCGCTTACGATTTTGAACTTTGCGTTCCCTGTTCAGGTCAGTAGACCTCGGGAATGGTTCTTGTGGCATAGTGATGGCGTAAGTTGTGTGACAGCTGTAATTCACCCCTATTAATCAACTTTTGATTTGTCAAATTTCAAACTGGCCCACTACCCAAAGTCAGCTGCCCGCAGGGTCACAAGGGCGGAATTGACCTGAACGCCGGCTTCGGACAGCCAGTTGATGTCCCACAGATCCCGCCAGCGGGGCGATGGGCGTTTGATTGATGACGAAAATGCCACCAGTTTGTCGGCGATGATGGATTCCTGTGTCTTCACACGGATGCTTAGCGCTCCGCGATTGGGCAATAACCTGTGATAGTGATCACGAACAGGCAATGATTCCGCTTGTCGTGCGGGTGCACCAGCGATGTCCAGATGAATTCTCTGACGCGGAATGTCGGGTCTTCCGGGATGCGTGACGACGCTGACCCGCCAGGTAGAGACCGAAATGTCGGCATCGACTTGCCGTGGTTTCGGCGGCTGAACCTGTATTTCGTGACCATAACTTTTCGCCAGATCAGAACGGAGATCATCTTCAATCCCGGCCATCTTTTCGGCAGAAAAGTCAGGCCCACCGTCAAAGTCCAAATCTTCGCTATAACGCTCGGACCCATGGCAGAGCCGCAGTGCTGTTCCACCAATGAATGTCAATCCACCGGGATGGCCTCTGGATTCGAGACACCGCAAAATGTCGAAATGCAGGATTTCCTTTCCGACAATGATATCTTTGCCGCTCAGGTGCGGATTCTCTGAAATGGCTTTCTGCGTTATTTCCAGAAGGCTTGGCATCAGTTCCGCGGGATCGCTGCCGGGTCATCCGCGAACCCGTATTCCTCAAGGATGTCGTAATATTCCTCCATGTCAACCATATCGACATTGCGCCCGACTCGGCGCAAATCACGCAGCGCCACAGGGGGACGGACCAGTGGAAGGGAGCGACGATCATCATAGAGCAGGATCGGGCGGATGGTTTCCGGATCACGTGCGGTATGAGTAAACTCAATCGTCCCCCATTTGGTCCGAAATTCCCCGCCCGGTCCCGTCGTCATCACCGTAATTCGGGACAGCATGATCTGGGAGATCGCTCCATATTCGGAGAGCATTGATTCGAGACTGAGATAATTGACAAAACCCCGGCGGATGACGACGGCCATTTCCTCGAGAAGAAAACCGAAATAGATCGAACGTGCAGCCGGGTTCACATAGAGACCACGTCGGGCACGCTCCAGGAGATCCTTCTCCAGCAATCGGTTGATCGTGGCGCGGAACTGCCGCTTGGAACCCAGATCAAAGGCTTGACGCAGGTCGGTTGTGGTGAGAACCGCCTGTCCCTTCCGGTCCAGTTCAGCGAGAATCCGCCGTGCATCTTGCGTTGTTTCTTGACATGTTGTCATGGCGAAAAACTCTGCCAGGATCACTGATTTCAGGGAGGCATTGCGCCTCTCGTGCACCGCACAGCCACCAATATAGGAATTCAGGAGGCAATTGTCATCCCGTTCGCACCGGGACCGGTTCAATGATTGCCGTCGGATGGCTTGAAATGAAATAAGAGTTGCAGACCTGTCGGCACGATTTGGTCTGTAGCACGCAGGTTCTTGACCGTCTTCCCACGGGTTTTGCCATCTGCATCAGGCAGCTTGAATTCCGGGATTGGGTCATCCGTAATGCCGATGGCGATGTATGGGAAGGCCCCTATGTGGGGGGCAAACAGCATGGCGATTGGGTCGAGCGGTTTGCCGATGGCCGGGTTGAAGAAGGCCCCATTGTGAACGACAAGCGGCATGGTCATTGGGTCACCCGCTTTGCCAACGGTGATGTGGCTGAAGGCCCCTATGTGGGTGGGGTGAGGCATGGCGAGTGGATCATACACTCTAACAATGGTAGCATTGGCAAGATCACCTTTGTGGATGGTGTCCAGCAAGGCGATATAAAGGTGTATGAGCCGGTCAACTGACTGGCCTTCCCCACAGAACCCCCCTAATCGATTTTCGTGGGGGTTCCGGTTCGGGGCATGACATTGCCCCCGAACCCATTGCCACAGGCCTTGCGGGGAAGGCCCTATGAGGCTTGGCAGGTGTAATCACCCAGGCCGCAGAACCTGTGAAGCGCGCACAAAGCCTTATGCTGCATGGGT
>JAPOSK010000158.1 GCA_026709725.1 Paracoccaceae bacterium
CCAGTGGGCCCAACAACAGACATGGGACTGGATCCGGCGGCTGGCCGGTTCGGACGGTAGCCCTCGCTCCACTTCAGGCCGTCCGCCTGCATCCCCTTCACGACCTCAAAGGCCATCGGTAGACTCTCGATCGTCGCAGCGCGCTGTGGCATGGGGGTGGTCCTTTATGCGGTTGTTGGCTAACCACAGGGAATCTCCCTTTCCACCTGACAGATAAATCCTTACGTCACTAGGAAGGGGCAATCATGGACCGAAGTTCGGTGATTGTTCTATGATCTGACCATGTCAAAGACCATCACGTCCAATCAGATGCTCGGAGAAATCGGCGAGGTGGCAGCGCGCCTGCGGTTTCTCAAAATCGGTTTCCAGTTTGACGGCCGCTCACGTCTCGAATCCGGCATCGACGGCATCGCCGAAGTGATGGACGACGGCCGGCCGATGGCGCGGATGATCGCCGTTCAGGTAAAGGCTACCAAAGCTAAAAAATACACATCGGAGGACGACAAGGGCTTCAACTACCTTCTGAATAGCAGGGATCTGGCCTATTGGCGCGGTTCCAACCTGCCAGTGATCATCGTCCTCTATCGGGAATCCGATGAATCCTTCTACTGGCAGGAACTACCTGGCGGTTTCACCGAAGGCGGGCGCAGCTTGCGGTTCGACAAGCAACGCGATGTCCTCGACCGTGACGCGGTGGATCGCCTCGCTGACCTCACAGTGCCTAAAACCGGGTTCGGCTACTATGTTCCACCACTGGGTGATGGCGAGCAAGCGCTTGTCAATATCCTGCCCATCACCTTTCCCCCTGAAATCTTTGTTGCCACTACACCCTATTCCGGCGGGAAGGCCGCGGCGTTCCTGCTTGAGGGTGACGAGCCTGCACGCTTCGATTGGATCATACACGGCGGTTCATTCTGGTCGTTCCACGACCCGAGGACATCGCCGTGTCGTGACATCGTCGATCTCGATCAGGTTGAGGCTGTGGAGACCAACTGTCTTGCGTTTCACGAAGACCTTGATGAACAGAACAACTTCGCGTTCTTGCTGAAGACCACCTTGAAGCACCAGGTGGGCGAAGATTTGAACTGGCAGAAGGACAATAAGCTGTTCTACTTCAGGGCGCTTCAGGCCAACAAGCCGCGGACGTTCCATTATGAAGCGACGAAAAAGAAGACCAGTGCCGATGTCGTCAATGTTGTCACCAGCAAGAATCAAGAGGGGCCGGTAGACTTTGTGCGCCATCACGCCTTCGTGCCGCGGTTCGAATTGCTGGACGATCAGTGGTTCCTGGTGATCACGCCGACCTATTTCTTCACCACCAACGGGTTCACGCCGCATTCCTATCCCCAAGCCCTGCTCGCCGGGAAGAAGCGGATGGACAACAGCGCCACCCTGCGGGGGCAGGTCATCATGTGGCACCGCTACCTGACGCAAAGCGACCGTGCTGAAAGTGATCTCTTCGGCCGGGAGGCCGATTCTGAACCTCGCCTGCGCTTTGGCGAGCCGCCGCAGATCGCGCTGGAAACGCGGGTGCCAGAAGATGTTTGGAGCACGCCGAAGAAGAAGCCCGAAGCGCCCAATAACCAGGAAAAGCTCGCAGTCTGATGAACTTTGAGAACCGGATATTCGAGGAGCCGGAACTGGAGTTTGGTGACAAACACCACCATCCAGACCCGCGGCTCGGCCTTGTCGAGGCCGGCCCCTTGCAGCCCCCCTTGGGAGAGGTGATCCGTATTGCTGTCGTTGGCAGTGCCAAGACCGTCGAGGATACCCAGAAGTTCCTGGCGGCCGTCGCGACCGGTGTTGCGGGCAAGACCGAAAAGCATCCGAACCTGCACCCGGACTTTCCGGGTCTTGGAAACCGCAATCCGTTTCGGTGCCGGTTTGTGATAGAGAACGGAGCCACTGCGGCCCTGTCCCAGAGCACGATCGAGAAGATCAGTAAGGAACCTGACCATGTCAAAGCGGTGGAGATGGCGGTCGAAGAGATCGTTTTGCAGTTGCATATCCTGGAGGAGGGCAGCCACCGCCCGGACGTGGCGATTGTCGCACTTCCTGTCGCGCTGATCGAGCGCGTCTGGAACGCCAAGGTTGATTCGAAGAGCACGACCGAAAAGGAAGACAGTAGCGGTTCAGATGCCCCGAACTTCCGAGGCATGCTCAAGGCCAGGACGATGAGGCTCAGCTATCCGATCAAGAACGTCTGGGAGGATGACATCGACGAGAAGGCGTCAATTCCCCGCAAGATCAAGGAAAGCCGCAACCGCGAAATACAGGACCTGGCTGATCGAACCTGGAATCTCGTGACGACGCTCTATTACAAGGGTAGCGGCCGCATCCCCTGGCGCCGCCTTCCGCGCGAGGGTGAATACACTGCTTGCTATGTCGGGATCAGCTTTTACCGTGAGGCGGGTGGCCAGCAGCTCTTTACCAGCGCAGCGCAGATGTTCGATGAGCGCGGCCGTGGGTTCATTCTGAAGGGCCAACGGGCGCAGACCGAAAGCCGGGGCCGGCATCCGTACATGACCCTCGACGATGCCTACGACCTGACTTCGCGGGTGCTGGCAGCATACAAGAATCACCACAAGCATTTTCCGGCGCGCGTCATCGTTCTCAAGACCTCGCGCTTTAGGGAGGAGGAGGCCAAAGGCGTCCTGAAAGCGATCGAGGAAGCGGGCACTGAACTTCGTGACCTTGTTTGGGTCCAAGAGTCGTATTCGGTCAAGATACTGCGTGATGGCAATTATCCAGTTCTTCGCGGCACATTTGTCAATCTGGCTGGCAAGGGGCTGCTCTACACGAATGGCAGTATTCCCTACTATGGAACCTACCCCGGCCTATACGATCCTCGGCCCTTGCTGCTCTGCCCGCACGAAAGCTGTGACAGCACGGTCGCCCAGATCGCCGAAGAGGTTTTTTCGCTGACCAAGATCAATTGGAATTCAACTCAAATGAATCAGCGGCTTCCCATTCCGATCCGGGCAGCGCGCAAGGTTGGCGAGGTGCTGAAGTACCTCAATGAGGGGCAGGTCGAGAGTACGGACTATCGGAAGTACATATGACTTCATAGGGGAATTATATACTTGACTACAGACGATCCTTTCTGACGACAGGTCGTGTCATCCTGACAATCCGTTCGTTCAGTTCCTCCGGCACGGGTTCGATCTCATCCAGCCGACCTTCTTCCTTGAGTTTCTGGTAGGTCTCAAGAGTTTGTTCCCATTTCGATTTTTCCTTGGGTCTGTCATCAGCCATAACGAATTTCCTCATAACAAGATTGCGCTAGTCGATGTGCATGATCTGCTCGCCGTTCGTCTTTCATCCAGCCAACCTTCCTGTTTTCCCTGCGCAATCCGGGAAGGGTAAGGTAGGCATTCTTGCGGCCATTGCAGGGGCGACATAACAGGATGCGGTTCGAGATGTCGTCTATACCATGACCGGCCTTCGGAACAATGTGATCCAGTTCCATGAACGGCACTTCCAGTTCCCGACCGCACCCAGCACACAGGCAGAGGCCGGGTGTAATGCTCTGTGCTTTGACGAGAATATCAAAAATCGCTTGATTGTTCATCTTTTGCCACGGCTCTTTCGGGATGTTCCGGCTTTCCGGTACATCGAACGGTTCCACAGCAACGCCGCCGCCGTCCGTGCGTTCCGGAACTTCCTTGGTATAATGGATTTGACCGACAGGAAAAAAATCTCCGTCTTTGCGATCCCCGTCTGGTGGCATGAGCCGCTCGTGTACCAGACGCTTGATAACCGCTTCGTGTGCTTCACCCCACAAGTCGATTCCAACCCACTGTCGCCCAGCTCTTTCGGCTGCTACAAGCGTTGTCGCACAACCACAGAAGGGGTCCAGAACAACATCGCCTTCATCGCTCGATGCTCTGATGATACGGTCCAGCAACGCAAGCGGTTTCTGCGTTGGATAGCCGTAACGTTCTGGATCTTTTTGTTGCAAATGATTTATGCCCAACCATACATCGGTTGGCAGAGTCGGCTCATCGTCATAATAGGTATATACTTTGCCAGCGGTTTTGATCGTTCGGTAAACACGCCCATCGGAATCTATATGGCGTTTCAGGTTATTCCATTTCGCCAATTCGGTTCCACATAGACTACATTCGGTTCTTGGAATGCTTACAGCATCTGCATTGAATTTTTTTTGATTGGTCTTTTGATACCACAATATCACGTCGTGCTTTTTTGGATAAGAAGATTTGGACCTTCCGCCGCTTTCGTAATACCATACTATTTCATTGATGAAATTGTTTTTCCCGAAAATTGCATCCATGATGGCTTTCAGATAATGGGATGCGGTATGATCGCAATGTAGATAGATACTGCCGGTTGGTTTCAACACCCGATGCATGGCCATGAGACGCACCGCCATGAAGCACAGGAACGCGCCCATGTCGGAACCGACTTCATCTCTTGGGCGCGAAAGGTTCTTTTTTGTCCGACGCATGTAGATGGCGTTAGCTGCGTCTATGACCTCCCAGGCAGAGGGCCAGC
>JAPOSK010000063.1 GCA_026709725.1 Paracoccaceae bacterium
TTCAAATAAATCCATTGACACCTGCGCAATGAGTGATGTGCCCCAGAATCCGATAACGAATGCACAGAAACAAACCAATTTTTTCATCTTATCATCCCCCGATATGAATCATGAACTGAACCGCTACTCCCTGTACAGAACGATATTCACACCCTCGGACAGGTCATATTCTGTACCATTGTCACTATCATCATCGGGAAAGTTGGCAATCAGTTTTCCCACAGTTGCAATCCCGCCGGGGAAGCGAAGGAACGTCAGACTCTCCGTTGCAATCACCCGCGATGCCTCATCATAGCGAATGGAATCGGAGCTGACGGTGTGTGTGTCCTCAACCTCAATTCTTGCGTTGCCTGCCAACTGGACACTGCTGCCATCAGCCCGACCGGAGAAATGGTCGGAGGATGATGTCACAACCGTACCATCCTGCAGCAGGATCTCGGCATTGAAGTCAACCCCATTCACCTTTTCGGTATCGATAAAATCAGACTGCATGAGTCGTGCAGACATTGTCATCCATCCACCGTTCCTGAGATTGTCGGAAAAGACGATATTGGTACTGTAATTCGGTGTATGTGTATCGTATTCCACATCGCCAACGATGATGGAGTCACTGAAGCTCTGGTTTTGGACAAAGGCAAGGATCGACAGCGCAGTCAGCATCGCGATCACGCTGAGCATGATTCCAACGAGAATGCGATTTTGAATATTAAACACCGATCATCTCTCTGTAATGCCCGTTATGATATCCCTGCCCGCAGACAGTCATGAACGTGAAGAATCCCAACCCATTGTCTTGTCTGCTCATCCGCCACGACCGGCAGGCAGGTTATCTTTTGCGTGTTCATGACAGCCAGAGCTTCCTGTACCAGGATACCGGGCGTGATGAACAGGGGGGACCCTGTCATGACATGCCGGACAGATTTGTCGAGCAGGCAGTCCATGTGCCGACGCAGGTCACCGTCTGTCACAATACCGACAAGACGCTCATCTTCAACCACACCGGCAACTCCAAAGCCCTTGTTGGTCATAACCAGCAGTGCGTCAGGCATACGGGTCTCCGGCGAGACAATTGGCAGTGCATCACCTGTATGCATGATGTCATTGACGCTGGTCAATTGTGCTCCCAGCGAACCACCGGGGTGAAGCATTCGGAATCTGCCGGGAGTAAAGCCCCGATGTTCCATCAGTGTCAGGGCCAGGGCATCACCGAGGGCCAGCGTCATGACGGCCGATGATGTGGGGACGATTCCTGCCGGGCAGGCCTCCTTGATGGGGGGCAGGACAATGGCGACGTCGACCATCCGGGCAAGTTCACTGTCCGGCTTGCCGGTAATGCCAATCGATGGAATGGCATAACGACGGGAGTAGGCCATGATATCAGCCAATTCCGGCGTTTCGCCCGAGTTTGAGACCAGGATAGCGCTGTCACCATCGATCAGCATGCCAAGGTCACCATGGCTGGCCTCAGCGGGATGGACAAACTGGGCGGGTTGACCAGTCGAGGCAAATGTTGCCGCAATTTTCCGACACATATGGCCGGATTTTCCCATACCGGAGACCACAACCCGACCTCGTGTTGCAACAAGCAGGTCCACCGCACGGCAGAATGAAGTGTCAAGCACGCCCGATAGCGCCTGCAGGGCAGCGGCTTCATCCTTGACAATCCTGGTTCCGCTGGTCAGGTAGCCCTCCCAGACTCCTTCGGAATCAACAGCATCTTCCAATCCGTTCTGCATGCCAGCTGTGCCCATCAGTGAGCGAAGATATCGCCGTGCCATCCCCCCAGGTCCAGCGCGACACGATGGGGCAGGAAGGCGAAGCACTGTTTTGCCAGATTACCCCGCCCTTCCCTGACAAGCCTGGCGTCAAGAGCCTCGCGCAGGGCGCGCAGATAGAGAACATCGCTGGCTGCATAGATCTGCTGGTTTTCCGACAGGATCTCCGCGCCCCAGTCGGATGATTGCTGATCCTTCTGGATTTCGATTTCCAGAATGTCCTGAACAAGGGCCCTGAGTCCGTGCTGGCCGGAATTTGTTCGGGTGAGCCGTGATGCAATTTTGGTGCAGTAGACATTCCGGACATCAATCCCGAGCCAATGACGCAGGACTGCCATATCGGCGCGAGCATAATGGAAGATCTTTACAATCGCAGGATCAGAGAAAATCCGGTCAAGATTTGGGGCTCGGGCCTGGCCCTGCCGGATTCGCACCAGATCTGCCGCATCATCCCCTCTGGACATCTGCACGAGGCAGAGACGATCCCGATGCACATTAAGGCCCATCGTCTCGGTGTCCACAGCCAGGACAGCACCCGCATCATAGTCATCCGGAACATCCTGATCAAAGAGAGTTATTGACACTCTGAGCCTCCCTGCAATGAAAGTAACGCCAGAAATGAGAGTGGTGGTCTGTGCATTGTTGCCTTGGGATCCCGGTCGCCATCACTTGCCAGTTACAGGATGGATGGTGTGCCCGGGCGGGGAAATTCGCGCCCGTTGTTCGTATCTCTGCCAGGGTCGAAGACACAACGAAACCCTGAAACCTGACCGGATGAAAACCATTGAACTCCAGCATGTGACTGATCGGGTTCAAGCCGGACACGGTATGCATGCGAGCGTGCCTGCAAAATCAGATGTCATATGGATGACCGATGACGGAGTGCCCAATCAATCGGATTTGGATCGGTTGAAAATATCCTCAAGCGTTTCAGCGCTGAGCAGGGCTTCCAGCCAGTGGTCAAGTTGCGCCGAGGAGGTTTTGTGCACCATTTCAATGTGCTGCTCCGACATGGCACCAAATTTGAGTTGCGCCAGCCGAAGGAAGGTTTCGGCCTTGCCCATGGCCTTGCCCATGGCCTTGCCTCTGGCCTCGCCCTGTTCGATCCATGTTTCAGCGATTGTGCCCATGAGGGTCTCCCATCGTTCCGGCTTGGCCTGTCGCAGAGCAGTCTCAAGCGTGACCGGCGACATGCTCATCGTTCGAACTATATAATGCAGGACTGCCGATTCCAAGTCAGACCCATCGACAAGACAGGTCAGGATGTCGATCAGGAGATCGGTCTCGATCCGGTCGCGACGCGAGACATGCAGTGCCTGAAATACAGACCAGGTTTCCGGGCTGGAGGAGACCTGCCGCGGAGCCATCATGCCAAGATCGCGCAGGATATATCGCATGGAGCGGGTGAAAGGACGCAAATCCTCATCATCAGCGATCATGTCGAACAGGGATTCTGGCGCACTCCATTTCCAGGCACCGTGATAGAAGACCAGCGGTATGATGGCAGGGAGGCGGTGCACGCGGTCAGGATGGTCATTGGCGTAGCGTTTCCAGATATTGATCATGTAGCCCGCAAGCTGGAGCGGGGTCTTCGGGTCAGGCCTGCTTTTATGTTCAAGTAATGTGAAAATCAGAAGCGGCCTGTCGCCTTCCAGTGTAACCTCGAAGAGGCGGTCGGCCTGACTCCCGTGCAGGGCCTCATTGACGAAACTGCCATCAATCAGTCGGGGTGGGGCCGGGGTCAGACGACCGGCAATCGCTGCGGGCAGATGATCGCGCAGCACGGCTCCGGCCCGCTCCGGGTTGGTCAGCAGGGCGCGAAACAGCGCATCATGCGGTGTGGCCAGTGATCCGGTCTGCCCTGCAGGCCTGCCTTCACTCATGCGCGTTCCCTGCCGCTTCATTGCCGCCCGCGCATCGGGGATGCCGCAGGGCATCCGGGACATCAGGGGGTTTGTGAATTCCAGGATTGTTCTGTTCCGCACATCGGCAGATTAACCCTGACATTGCCTGATCCTTGTAAAGCCATAACCCCAGAGCGCCTGATGGGTAGACACAGTTGATTGTAATGATCGTTTTAACAACATGCTTTTCAGGTATCTGGAATGTGTGGCGGCCCTTGCCGCTGCGGCAAGGGCCCGATTGCACATCGGCAAAATGAAGACCTTCGAACTGCCCGTTTTCTCCACGCCCCTTCAAACGCCCGGCGGATCTCTCAGCACAGGAAAAGAGGATGGTGCCCGGAAGAGGACTCGAACCTCCACGCCCCTGAGGACACTAATACCTGAAACTAGCGCGTCTACCAATTCCGCCACCCGGGCTGGGTTTCATCAACGAATACTGCACGGTTCATGGCGTTGTCAAACAGGGTGACATGGGCACCCGCCCCATCTGTGTTTTGGGGTGGTGCATGGCTTGCGGTTGATGGACTTGAAGCACGGGCCGGCGCCAGAATCACTGCCCGTACAATTGTTGTCACCTGACTTCCCGATACCCTGAGGCATCCCACCAGAGTGGCTTGGTCAACGGAAGAGAAGGGGTGTTCCAGAGCTTGCAGGCTTTTGCCTCCCTGGTGGTAAAATTCTCTGACAGAGATGGTTCAGGACCCGATTCCGATCAGGAAGCTTGAAAGAGACTTTAAGGTGATGAAGGACAACTATGACAAGATCTGTTCAGAAAATCAACAACTAAATGCACTGTTTACCAGGCAGCAGAAAGACAAGGAAAAGAGAAGAGCA
>JAPOSK010000272.1 GCA_026709725.1 Paracoccaceae bacterium
CGTGCGACCCAAGCCAAGGAGACATAGCGGATTTCCAGCTGAGCCGTTTTCTGATTTGTCATCAATCTTTCTCCCGTGTCAGGTAGCGCTGGATCAGGGAGATTGAGAGCACGATGAGGAAAAGCAGAACCGAGATCACCGAACCGCCGGCAATATCCTGCTTTTCATACCCCCGGATGACCATTTGGAAGACGAGACTCTGGGTCGAATCCAGCGGTCCGCCACGCGTCATGACCTCAACCTGCGGATAGAGCGTGAAAGCCTGCATGGTGATGATGACCATCACGAGGATCGCGGTGTTGCGCAACCCCGGCCAGGTGACATAGCGGAATGTCTGCCAGCGTGTCGCTCCCTCTATTCGCGCCGCTTCGTATTGTTCACCGGGTATTGTCTGCAACCCCGAGAGCCAGATGACCATGTGAAATCCGACCCCCTGCCAGATCGACATGGCAATGATCGAGGGCAGTGCGGTTGATGTATTGCCAAGCCAGTCAACCGGGGCAATCGCTCCAAAACTGAACATGCCCAGCATGGCATTCAGGAGGCCGTTTTCGCCATCATAGATGAAGCGCCACAGGACCGAGACCACCACCATGGAGATGACCACCGGCATGAAATAGACGGTCCGGAAAAAATTGACGCCCCTGAGTTTCATGTTGACAAGCATGGCAAGGCCAAGCGCGATAAAGGCCTGGAGCGGTGCCACGATCGCAACAAAGACGATGGTGTTGCGCAAGGCCTTCATGAAGACGACATCGCGCGCGAGCACGACAAATCGTCTGTCGTCATTCAAACCGATACTGAACCACGCCCGCATTCGATCAAGATGCGGATAATCCGGATTGTTGCGGGTGAAGGTGCGCAGCCGCGGATATGCGATTTCGCCATCATCATCACGGATGACATCCCCCGCCGCATCACGTTCCGGCTCTATTGTCAGAAAACCGACATCAAGGGCGCGGGCATAATTCTGGAAGCCGACATATTCCGTCGGATTGGGCGAAATCAGGCGCTGGTTGGTGAGCGAAAACCCGAAGGCCATCAGGAACGGCAGCACAAGGAAGACCGAGATCAACGCAAACGCGGGCAGCACCATCGCCCAACCGGCCAGAGGCTGTTCTGTTACAGATTTCTGCTTGCTCATCGGCACACCCTGAATCCGACCCCAATCTGGACGACCCCTCCGGCCCGCAGGCCGGAGGGGTCAGAAGGGTTACTTGTAACCGCTGTTGCTCTCGAAATCCTGGTCGATTTCATCAGCCGCTGCATCAAGCGTATCGGCGGGGTCAGCGCCATTGGCGATATCGGCCATCGCCTTCTCGAATACGAGCGCAGCAACCACATAACCCGGCGTCACCGCCCGCTTTGTGGCCTGCTCCCTGGAGAGCTCGAAGAAGACCTCCATCGGACCGCCGCTGCTGTAGTTCCTTGTCATGGCGGCCGCAGTGCTTGTTGGCGGAATCAGGCCGATTCCATCAGAAAACGCCGCCAGGTACCTGTCCTGAAGTGCAAACTCGATGAATGCGTTGGCGCCCTCCTTGTTTTCGGATTGCGACGAGACGGAAAACTGCCAGCTGGCTGCTCCGATCTTGGGTCCGTTCCCGAAATCGGGCGCCGGCAGGAAGAGCATGTCATCCCCAAACTTTTCCACGGCAGGCAGGGCTGCCCAGTTCCCGTTCCACTGCAAGGCATAACGGCCATCAAGGAAGCCGGTCTCACGATCAGCACCATCCTGGCTTGTCCCGGGTGCAAGGCCCCGCTCAAAGACGGATTGCCACCATTCACCGAACGCAATTCCGGCATCACCATTCAGGGCACCATCGGCCATATTTGCTTCAACATCAACGATATCGCCGCCGTGACTTTGCAGGAAGGGTCCAAAGGCGTACGGGTACCACTCACCGGTCCAGGCCATTCCCAGATCAATTGCATAGTCAAAATCCCCTGTGGCCTGCAATGACACCAGAACGGCATCGAATTCCTCGCCGCTCCACGGATTATCGAGTGTCGGGATTCTTATGTTGTTGGCCTCCAGAACGGATCGACGGGCAAAGATGGCAAGTCCGGCATCCCAAAGCCCCACACCGTAGAGTTCACCGTCCCAGCGACCGACTGCGCCAGGGAGAAATTCCGCAATCCTGGACTCGTCAATGGCCAGCGGAGCCAGATAACCTGCCCAGGCCCAGTTCGGCATGACAGGTCCGTCGACATCGAGAATGTCCGGCAGATTGCCCGCAAGGGCCGCTGCAACAACGGACTCGTTGTAGGATTCCTGTGGAAACGAGCCAAGCTCAACCTTCCATTCGGACTGGCTGGCATTGAAGTCGTCAATCACCTGATTGACGAGACTGCTTTCTGTCTCATTGCCGGCGCCATGGTACCATATTGTCAGTTCGGTCTGGGCGGCGGTGCCGCCGGCAGACAGCAGCACGAGCACGGCAGCCAATTGCATCATTGGTCTCAACTGCATTGTTTCCTCCTATTTGTCCTCACAGAGTATCGGATGACCGGATCATAGTTTCAACACTTGGTAATGTCTTACGTTGTCATCATTGCAGACCGTTCATATCATCCTCCTCGAGCCATGTCAAATCTTTATTTTATATCCGTAACTTTTATGCTAATGCCGAATTCAGGATTGTCGGATCCCCTTGCTGAGAGATGTCCAATGTTATCATTAGGCCCGGAGATACATGAACACGATTGTTGATGTCGCCCGTCTGGCCCAGGTTTCGATCAAGACCGTCAGCCGGGTCATCAATGACCGGGACTCCGTTCGGGAGTCAACCCGCGAGCGTGTCCAGCGGGCCATCCGGCAGCTTGACTATCATCCGCACCAGGGCGCACGGCTGATGCGGGGGCAGGATTCCGGGATCATCGGATTGATCACGGGTGCAATCGACTCCATGGGCAAACTGCTCGACGATCAGGGGCTGTCGGCAGTCCAAATCCTCCGCGGTGCGCAGCAGGCCTGCCATCAGGCCGGCAAAACCCTGATGATTGCCAACGCTGCCAAATCCGGTCGTGATTTCGGTCAGTTGCTCAGGCTTTTTGCCGCACACAGCGTTGAAGGGATCATTTATGCAACTGATCGCCATCAACAGGTCGCCTTCCCCTCACCCGACATCATTCCGACAGTTCTTGCCAATTGTTTTGATGCCGTCGGGACACCCTCGGTCGTTCCCGATGACTATCAGGGGCAACAGATCGCGACTGAGATGCTTCTCGATCAGGGTCATCATCACCTTGTAATGGTCGGCCTCCAGGAGGAAGTTGTCGCCACCCAGCTGCGTCGACGTGCGTTTTTTGATGCCTGTCGTGATTTCGGCCTGCATCAGGACCATGTCTCCTACCAGACCGGAGCCGCTTCAGGGCATCCGGACGGCACCTTCGGGCCCCTGCCCTCCGTCCTGCGAACACTCCTCGAATCCCGCACACCGCCCTCCGCCATCCTCTTCGGCAATGACATCATGACCATGCGGGGCATGTCTCTCTTGCGGAATGCCGGCGTATTGATTCCTGACGATATCTCGATCGTGGGCTTCGACAATGATATCCGGCTTTGCGAGAACCTGCATCCGCGATTGACAACTGTCGGTCTCCCCTATGTCGAGATCGGCCGGCGTGCGGTTGCGATGCTTCTCGACGAGGAACAGGCGGGCAACAGGACATCGATTGAGCGTGTCCGGTGTGAACTGGTGCTGCGGGATTCCAGTCGCCCGCCTGACTCAATCGCACCGTCCTCGACGCATGCGCCGGTCGCCTGATTCGGAGAAAGATATGCTCACGGTTCCCAACACATGGATCTGGGACTTCTGGTTCGCACGGGACGGGGGACTCTGGCACATGTTTTTCCTGCAGGCCCCTGCATCCCTTCCGGAGGCGGACATGCGTCACTGGAACGTCAGTATTGGCAAGGCCCAGTCCCGCGATCTCCTCAATTGGGAATATCAGGGGGAGGTCTTTCGTCCAGCCCCCGAACCCGCATGGGACGACGCCACCACCTGGACGGGGTCAGTGGTCAAGGATGACGCAGGGCTCTGGCACCTCTTCTATACCGGCACAAGGAAAGCCGAGGAAGGTCTGAGGCAACGCATTGGTCATGCAACAAGCTCCGATCTTCTGCACTGGACTCGCTGGGGAGATGGTCTGGCACTTGACCTCGACCCGACATACTATGAAGTCCATGATCCATCACGCTGGCATGATCGGGCGCTGCGGGACCCATGGGTTATGCGTGACCCGGATGGCGATGGCTGGCTGATGTATTTCACCGCCCGCGTACCAACCATTCCCGAGCCCAATGCCGCTGGAGCCATCGGTCTGGCCCGTTCGGATGATCTCACATCCTGGAAAAGCCGGCCACCGGTCTTTGTCGGTGGTTTTGGCCAACTCGAGGTTCCGCAGGTCACCCGTATCGGCAACACATGGTACTGTCTCTTCTGCAATTGAAGATTGCTCTGGTTACTAATCTGCAATTGCTGAAAGGATACCAAGTTG
>JAPOSK010000040.1 GCA_026709725.1 Paracoccaceae bacterium
TGGAGCCGGTCTGATCGCACTGTATCCGATGTCAGGAGCACAGGCAAAGCGGGCGATTCTGCGTGGCTCGATATCACTTATTGCCGCTATTGGACGGATCATTCGTGTCGAGCAGGCGGCAAATCGCAACCCAACGCGGCGTCTCGCGAAAGAATTGAACGGTGTGCGCTTGTTTGAAGGGCGCATCAAGGATGTGGACCGGCGCACAGAAGGTGGCTTTGCCCGGGGGGTTGCGATCTTCGAAGGTCTCGCCGCCTATCAGGGTCAAGGTTTCAAGTTACGCTTTCAAAACGAATTTCTTATGGCAGAAACTCTGGATGGAAAGATTCGCGCAATGACACCTGACCTGATCTGCCTGCTTGATCTCGAAACCGGAGAGCCGATTACCACCGAACAAATGGCTTATGGCTACAGGGTCATGATTTTCGGTCTGCCCTGTGATCCAAAGTGGCGCAGTGCGCACGGTCTCAGTCTGGTAGGCCCGGAATATTTCGGCTACGATGTCACGTACCAGCCCATTGAAGAACTCAACAGGACCGACAGGGAGTTATAACCGATGAGAACTCAAGCCGTAAGGATCCTCAGTGCCGCAATGGTCACGGCGCTTTATGCAGGATCCGCTTTCGCCAACAATGTGGTCACGGTGAATACAGTCCAGATATTTGGCACGATAGACCCGGCCAAGATCAATGACTACACTGAGTATATGGCAGGTGTGAACCTGTATGAAGCCCTGACCACGCTGGACGGATCCGGCAATATCAAGCCGCTCCTGGCAGAAAGCTGGTCGGCCTCGCAGGATGGGCTGACCTGGACCTTTACAATGAAAGGGGGCGCGACCTTTCAGGACGGATCACCCGTAGAGGCCAAGGATGTCGTATGGTCAGTC
Organism: Paracoccaceae bacterium; assembly: GCA_026709725.1. Classification (GTDB taxonomy): domain Bacteria; phylum Pseudomonadota; class Alphaproteobacteria; order Rhodobacterales; family Rhodobacteraceae; genus MPNP01. The sequence goes on from JAPOSK010000040.1 coordinate 890, forward strand.
AACAGACTTCTTGCGATCAATGAGGGTCCAGCCTACCTTTTTGAGGGGGTGCTGGAGGAAGGTTCCGTTGAGGAAATTGATGCGCGCACGGTCCAATTTTCGCTGTCCAGAACCTATGCACCGTTTCTGACCACGACGCCCATTCTGTTCGTGATCAATTCGGATCTCGCACAGGAAAATGCGGATGACGGCGATCCCTGGGCGCAGGACTATCTTGCCAACAATTCAATTGGTGCTGGAGCCTTCATGCTGGACAGCTGGGACCGCGGTGCGACCATGACCATCAAGGCTTACGAGGGCTATCATCTGGGTTGGGACGATCAAGGCATTGACGAGGTGCGATTCATTGTCACCAACGAGGAGGCCACGGTAAAGGCGCTGGCCGCCTCAGGTGAGTTGTCGATGTCTTCGGACGCGCAGGCACAGGAAACCTATGACAGCATTGGCGAACTCGAGGATTACCGCATCATCCAGTATCCGACAGCGACCAATTTCTACTTCAAGTTGAACAACAGCCGACCGCCGACCGATGACGTCAACATTCGCAGGGCAATTGCCTACGCAACGGATTACGAGACAATTCGTGAGGAGCTGCTTCCCGGCGAACCTCTGACAGGACCGATGCCTCCAATCTTCAAGGACGCTTACCCGAACGATGTTGAGGCGCCCGTCTTCGATCTTGCCAGGGCGCAGGAATACGTGAACGCCTCCAAATACGCCGGACAGGGCCCGATCGATCTGGAGATCATGTATGTGGCAGGTCTCGCATTCGAAGAAGAGATTGGGCTTCTGATGAAGTCGATCATGGACACAATCGGTTTCAATGTGATTCTAAAGCCAGAACAATGGAACCGGATGACGGAGCTTGCAGGTGATGTGAATACGACTCCTGCGATAAACCAGGTCTTCTATGGTGCAACTTATCCCTCACCGGACACTTACTTTTTCACCCAGTATCACAGCCGTGCAGCAGGGACCTGGGCATCGATGGAGTGGGTGCTGAGTGATGAAATTGACGCGATGATCGATGCCGCACGGGCAACGTCCGATGTCGTTCAGCAAAATGCCATCTATCAGGAGTTGCAGCGCAAGCTGGTCGAGGATCAGGTTGCCGTGTTCCTGTTAACACAACGCAGTCAGCAGGCTTTCCACAAATGTCTGGATGGCTTTACCTGGGTGCCGATGCAGAGTTTTGAGTTCAATTTTCACACGATGAAGTGGGTGTGCGAGTAGCAGAAAGTGCAGGCAGGTGCCTGACGGCAACAGGCACCTGCCTGACTCGGTGTTCATTGCGATTCACCGATTGTCATTCCCTCCCCTTTGCGCCGACGGGCACCCGCCGCCATCCGTAGGGTGCCCACCGATCAGGACGAGAAGCCCGCACAAGACCGATCCCCTGCGCCGATGCCCTCCCGACCGACCGCATGAAGGCCGGATTGTCACCGTGAAACAGGGTGCGGTTTGGCCGGTTGGCATCGGGCATTCCTGACTCTCCATCCGCAATCGGTCATCCCGGCGCCAACCACGAATGATGCGGTTGCATACTCGAATGCACCATTGCCCGTTTTCTTCCTGCACACACAAAATGTTCGATGTGCACGCCGCTCTTTTCAGCATGAAATCGGGACAGCGGTCTCTGTAACCATCCCCTGATACCTTGTGTCCGCAATCGGGTTCGTGCTCATGCTCGACGCCGTTTTCGAACAGCCGGTTGGCTGTCATCAACCCCTCGAAGCTTTTGACCTGCTCACCCCGGAGCGCGCGGAGATCGGCCCTCTCAACAAAGTTGTAGCAGTCGTGTTTCTTCTCGAAGTCCCATTCGCTCTTGTCTTTCCAGGCGTTCACATGAAAATCCCGGGACAGTTTTGAGAGAAATCTGCCGTCAGTTTCCCGGGCCATTTCGAGTACAGGTGACAGGAGGCACGCCGCCGGCTATCCCGCAGGATCATCCGGCTTCGCTATGGCGGTCAGGAGCCGGTCGATTTCAGCCCGTTCAGATTGAAGCATCCGCGTATTACAGCCGGTCCATGCAGCCCTGACGGCGGCAGCAAAAGACCGTGCCTCACCGTTCCTCGCTCCCTTCAGCAGGTATTCCCGTGCATCATCAGATTGAATTGTGAGGGTGGTCCCCATCAGCCCCCTGGTGGCCGTTGGCGCCATCCTGAGATTACCAAGATGAACAACATGCTCATGCCCTGCATAAACCATCCATGAGAGAGACCCTGCAGGCATGAACGCCGAAAGGGTTCATGAAGAATCCTGCGATTGATCTCGAACGAACCCGGAACAATCCCCGCTTCTCCGGCTGTCGTCTCTCTCGGATGGTATACGGCGCACCAGTCCCGAACCGGCACAATTCACAACCTCATTCCACTGGAAAGACAACGCTTTCCGATATCAGTGTGTTGGCCTCCAATCCGAAACGGGTCCCGGACTGTCAAGCGCACACCTTGCAGCACCTGTTCCGGAAAGACTTTGCAGGTTATAGCTTGCCTATATTTATCATGATGATAAATTCGTCATAAGCATTTCGAAGGATTTGCACGCAATGGAACCATCACCTCAGCCATGGAGTCCCCGGGAGGCAACAGAACAAATCCACAGAATTGCGGAAAACCCTGAATTTGACCTCACGCTGACGAAACATGCGCTGCTGCGCATGAAAGAGCGTGAAATCATCAATTCGGATGTGCTGTGGAGTCTTCGAGGGGGAACTGTCCCGAAGGAACATCAGGGAGAATCGACTGCGAGTGGTTTCTGCGAGCACATTGTCGAGGGAACTTCACCAAATTCACCGAACCGCAGGATCAGGATTACCGGAATCCCCGATAACGTGGGCAACCAGATCAAAATTGCAACCGTAATGTGGAAGACTGACGGGGGGCAGGAGAGATGTCTCATTACCACTACACCGAATGTGGACTGAACAACGTGTACATTGAGGGTGTGCACGCCGCCCTTGACCATGCCGGTGAAGACTCAATTGCAATCCCGGCGATTGGGCTCCTTCACAAGGTGATCGCGGAAGGCATTGTGAACCGTCCGGGCAAAATGACCGGACAGGAATTGAAATTCCTGAGGAGCGAAATGGGACTGACCCAGGCCCGGTTGGGCGAAATTCTGAAGGTGAGACTTCTGACAGTGAGCCGTTGGGAACGAAGTGAAACACCCATTGGGAGCGCGGCAGAAATGCTGATCCGCCTCTTGGCAGTGGAGGTTCTTGGTCTCGGCAAGGTGCTTGGCGTGCAATCCGTTTCGGAGAAAGTCAGCAGCAGTGTCAGGGCACGGGATCTGCATATTGACGGCAGCAACCCGGGCAAATACCACCTCCTTGATGCCGCATGACCATTTGGTCTCAAGCGTCCCCGTTCTGAATTTTCCCGGGATGTCCCGATACCATCGCACCCTCCGGCATTCTGGAAGCCACCCCTCGTCGCCTGAACAGCATCGGATCGATTCTCGCCTTGACTGACGCGGAACCGTCACCCAGGTTGACACGCTGTATACGGATGCACAAACATGCTGGAGCGGCAGGATCGATGGAGTGCTCCGCCGCCGCCAAACCCATCGCGTGGGGGGAGCTCAGCCCGGCAC
>JAPOSK010000081.1:0-4229 GCA_026709725.1 Paracoccaceae bacterium
CTTCCCGGGGAATAAACCCAGCCCCGGCGCAACCGCTGCCTGAAACGCCTTCGCCTGCACTGACTGCCCTGCAATCGACATCCGGCCGGAGATTGCGTGATCAAAGCCGGCAAGGAGTTGCATAAGTTCCGATTGACCCTGCCCTTCAAGGCCGGCCAGGCCAACGATCTCGCCACTTCTGATTGAAAAGGAGCAGGGTCCGGGAAGTGCCTCACTCGCAAGATCGTCCACGACGAGCAACGGTTCTCCGGGTGACGCATTCCGGGGCTCAAAGAATTTTTCCAGTGTCCTGCCAACCATTGCACTGATCACAGCATCAATTGATGCATCACCCACATCCAACCGCTCGACAAGGCGGCCATCCTTCATAACGGTTACATCGTCACAAATCGTGAAAATTTCACTCAGCCGATGCGAGATGTAGAAAATCACCTTTTGTTCCGAGGCCAGCCGTCGAATGAGTTCGAACAGCGTGGTGACTTCGCGTGCGGCAAGGGCGGCTGTTGGTTCATCAAAAATGAATATCGAGGCATCGGTCAGGATCCCCTTTGCAATCTCAACCATCTGCTGGGCACCAACACCGAGACTTCCAACCCTGCGTCGCGGATCAATTTGCAAATTGAGGGTCGTGAGGGCATCATGTGCGCGACGTTCAGCGTCGCGTCCTGTCAAGGATCGGCCGTTCTTGTGTTCCCGACCAAGAAGCAGGTTCTCACTGACCGACAGGTTTGGGAGCAGGGAGAACTCTTGAAAAATTGTTGAAATCCCTGCGTTCTGCGCGTCACGCGGATGACTGAATTCAACAGGCTTTCCGGCAATTGACAGGGTGCCGCTGTCAGGTTTGTAAACGCCCGACAATATTTTCATCAGCGTTGATTTTCCCGCTCCATTCTCGCCGACAACAGCATGAACCTGACCGGGGGTTCCGATCAGGTTCATGTCAATCAGCGCGCGCGTTGTTCCAAACCTCTTTGAGAGTCTCCTGACCTCGACAGGGCGTGTCATCAAGCTGGTCGATCAGGGAAGACTGGTCGCCCGGGCAGCTTCACCCAACAGCCGCTGGAGAGAGAACAGCGATCCGGTTGTGGGCATCAGTTTCCGTAGAGCTCCCTGAGCCTGTCTTCCGGCAAAATGCTTCCACCCCAATAGGAGTCATTCAGGTCAGGGCGGAAAAGTTCGTCAAGATCGTCTCCTGTATAGGGTTCGGCAACAACTTTATAGTCGGTGTAAATCCGCTGACCGTTGAGGACGCCGACAGCGGCGGCGATGCCCTCGGCCACCATCCATGTCGGGTTCTGGGGTGCAATGGACGAAAAGCCCTTGCCCCGATTTTCGACCCACGCGCGAAAGAACCCGTTGTTGGCCTCACCCGTCATGGGAACGAGATCCCGCCCGAATTCATTGAAAACCTCTATACAGGCCTGGGTCATCGCGCCGCCGGACGACCACACGCCATCAATTGTCGGATGTGCAAGTGCAAGACTTTCGCAGGCCTGACGTCCCTGATCATACGCCCATTGCGCATAAACCTCTCCCACAAGCTCAATATCAGGATAGTTTGCAAACACATCATTGGCACCATTCCATCGGTCCGTATCCACTGTTATGCCAGCGATCCCCCGAAGGCTGATGATTTTACCGCTTCCATTCATGGCCTCAGCCAGAAATGCACCGCCATCGCGGCCAAATTTCACCTGATCTGCAAGAATGCGGATTGTGGCCTTATCCGTCTCTGCATCCGCAGCAACAATCACCACGACCACACCGGCATCATAGGCCTTTTCCAGCACGGGAACGACTGCGACAGGAGAGGTTGGATTAATGATGATGGCATCAACGCCTTTGGCAAGCATATCTTCGACATCAGCAACTTGTTTGGCGGGGTCAAAATTGGCATCGGTGACGATATAGTTTTCTATTTCAGGAAATTGTGATGCCCGCCAAGCTGCCTCCTCAAGGAGCTGGATCACCCAGCTGTTCCCGGTAAACACATTTGAAAAGCCAACCGTGTAGGCACCGTCCCGACGTTCTTCGTAACGCGAGATATCAACATACCCGGCCCCGTCTGCCGGCCCGAGACCCTCGTGCAGGGTCACCATGGTTTCCGCGTTGGCAGATCCGGCTGCAAGGAACACAACGCTGAATGCGATGCCCAACCCTGTTTTTCTCATAACGATCTTCCCTCCTGCGAACTTTCACCGCCCAACCCCATTGGCATGGTTGCCGGAAGAGCGTTTTAGGTCATTCGATCAAGGACATAATAGCACCATTTCCTATTATGTAAAGTTTTTTCTTATCAAACAATAATCATTTCATTTAACTGATTCTAAATAGGATAATCGTATGAAAAATATTCCTATTGTGATGATGACACCCCCTGCCCGCCCGAAAGCCCAAACTTGATTTTCGCCAGCAGTTCATCTCTGTCCAGATCAGAGGACTGACCGATATGAAACACAATGAGCCCGATGATGTAGTGGTAGGCAAATTGTGAAATCGACGGGGTGTAGATATCGATTTCTTCATAAATTGAAATTTCAAGAACGATGTCGGACATATGGGCCAGAGGAGTGTGCGGAGCTGTCAAGCCAATCACCCTGGCCCCGGCTCCCCGGGCAATATCACCGACTTCAAGGACTTCCCTCGAACGGCCGGAATGGGAAATACAGATTGCGACATCATCAGGACCCAGGAAGCTTGCTGCGATTCTGCGGAAATGGTCATCGGAAATATAGCTGCCGCTGAGGCCCAACCGAACGAGCCGCATGGCCATTTCCCGGGCAATCAGACCTGATACCGCAACGCCAGACACGCTTATCCGCTGAGCAGCCTTGATTGCGCTGATGGCATCGGCCAGAGCCTCGGCACGCAGACGGCCGAATGTTGAATTCAGCGCACCAACGATCTGCTTGAGATACAGCGCCTCAAGCTGCCCGCCACTGATTTCACCTTCAGTCAGGGCCTGTACGGATTTATGCAAATGCGGACTTTGGGCACTCTTCGCCTGGGCGATAAGCAGCTTCAGGTCCTTGAAACCGCCTGCGCTAAACTGACGGCTGAATCGCGTTATTGACGAAGGGGAGACTCCGGCCAGTTCAGCCAGCCCTGAAATGGAATTCTGCAGAACCTGGTCAACATCAGTCAGGATCAGGTCAGCGATTTTTTTGTCGGCCCTGCCCAGTCCGGAATATTCCGCGCTGATCCGGCTGAAGATGTCATTCATGGATGTCGCCACTGATTGGACACACGACCCCGTGACCGGTCATGATCGCGTTTCCGGCACCACAAGGACTGACGCACGGGATCTGCCGAAGATGAGACCCTGTCTGGCAGGGGGATGTGCTGCAGGGCGCAAATCCACAGGTCTGTCTTGACACTTTTGCAAATATGAGAATTTTTTGCACGGCAGACATAATGAAGAAACAGTTGTTTGCAATGTGATTGCCAAAAAAGAAATTAACTTGCATCGCATTGTATGTATGCTAGCCTGTTCAACATCAAGCAGATCACTGGAGGCCAGATGCCCAGGATTCGGACCGTTCTCGGTGACATTGACACTGATGACCTGGGGCTGATTTACACCCATGAACACCTGTTTACCAATCCACCTGCACATCAGAAAGATCGTGACCTTGAAATTTCAGACTATGAATGCTCACTGCGCGAACTTTCAATCTTCAGGGAGCACGGCGGCACGCTTCTGGTTGAGGCCAGCACACTTGATTACGGACGGGATGCTGCATTGATGGCAAGGGCCTCCACCGAGGCTGGCGTCCATGTTGTTGCAGTGACAGGATTCAACAAAGCCCTCTACTTCCCGCTCTGGGTTGAAACCACACCGGTGAACGCCATCGCCGATAAGCTGGTTCTGGAGGTGGTTGAGGGAATGGATGGCGGACCATACAGGGCAGGCCATCTGAAATCAGGCAGTTCATACAATACCATACACAGGCTGGAGGAAAAGGCAGCCCGTGCAGTTGGCTATGCCTACAGGGAAACCGGGGCACCGATTTGGTTGCACACGGAGTGCGGCACAATGGGAATGGAAATGCTGGATATTCTTGAGGATGCGGACGTTGATCTGGAGGCAGTGGTTGTCGGACACTGTGATCGCAATCCCGATCCCTACTACCACGCTTCGCTCGCAGACCGTGGTGCGACTGTGAAGTTCGATGGCGTTGGAAAAGCCAAATCTCCCCCGGACGGTGGCGGGATTCATTGGTCCAGGC